>CALJYC010000153.1 GCA_937984275.1 uncultured bacterium
AACGGCGCCCCACCATGGGAGCGAGTGAACGCGGTCGATGAGGTAGTGCGCTTGTAGCGAGTACGTCATCGGCACCCACACCAAGTCGCCGAACACCAGCATGTAGCCGAAGTTCTCGTGCTTGATGTCCATCGTGGTGAGGATCGCTTCTTCGTTCCAGAAGTAGTCGACGATGTAGAACATCTGGAAGATCCAAACGAGGATCATCGAGGTCGAAACGAAGCCGTATGCTTCGTACTGCACGTAGGCAAATGACGTGTTGATCAGCACCCAAAAGATGAGACCCGGCCGCGCTTCGCAGAAGATCTTGAGGTCGAGCCCCTCGCGTCCTGGTGGAACGCGGGGGTTGTGGCCAGTCCCCATCCAGAAGTCGTGGATGAACTTGCCACTGAGGTGACGGGCTTGTCCGTGCTGCTTGCCGTACCAGTACAGAAAAATGCTGAACGCGAAGGAGAAGATCGTCATTACGCTGATCAACGCGCCAAACTGGTCATAGAGCTCGCGAATCGAGAACACGCCGGACCAATGCAACACGGCAACCGCGATGAACGTGACCAACAGCGAGACCAGGCCGTTCATTCGATAGGGAAGGCGGCCGCCGTCGGGAAGCTCGGCGCCAAGCACTTCTCGCCCCGGCGCATACCTTTGAAGCAGTGCCTGGAACACGAACCAAACGCCGTAAATGATCGCGGCGCGGCCGGTCGGCATCATCGCGGCTTGGAAGCCTTCCCAGTCGGCATTGGCCCCCGGAAGCACGGAGCCGTCGTTGAAGCGCACCGCGAAGAACAGGTAGGCCGTAAAGAGGGGGAGCCCGATGATCATCGCGAGGTTTCCAGGAACCCCGCCGAACTCCAGCTTCTGTTTCTGCTCACTCATCGGCCGGACTCTAAATCAAAAACAGGCGAGCGCGAACTGGCGCTGTTCAGCCCCGCAGACTTGGCGTAGTACGAGATCATGCGGCTTAGGCGGAAGGTCTGCCTGCTTGGCGCTCCCGGCGTAGGAAAGACGAGCCTCGTCAGGCGATTCGTCGAGTGCCGCTTCGACCAAGACCACGAGTCGTTGACCGCCATGCAGGTCTCCAAGGGCGCGGTGGAGCTGGGCGACATTTCTCTCGAAATGATGCTTTGGGACCCCGACGGCACCGAAGCCTGGGGGCAATACAACCGTTCGTTCATCTCCGGCGCGTCGGGCTTGATGTTCGTCGTGGACGCAACCAAGCCGCGGACCCTCGACCATTTGTTGGAGGCGCAGACCAAAGGGCGAGGGTTCATCGGTTCGCGTCCGGCGGTGCTCCTCGTGAACAAGGTCGACTTGACCGGGGACTTCGCCTTGACCAAGGCCCAAGTGGACGCAGCGAGCGCGCTCAACTGGCACTTGGTCCAAGCGAGCGCGAAGTCTGGCGACAACGTCGACCAGGCATTCACGCAGTTGGCCGAGCTGATGCTCGAAGTGAGAAAGGCATCCGCATGAGCAGATTTGATGGCAAGACGGTGGTGATTACCGGGGCGAGTAGCGGCATCGGTGAGTCGTGCGCACGGAAGTTCGTCGCGGAAGGTGCGCGAGTCGTGCTCGCGGCCCGCAGCGCTGAGCCTTTGCGGCGGCTGCCTGATGAGCTCGGGGCTGACGTTGCGCATGCCGTGCCAACCGACGTTTCAGACTTGGACGCTTGTGGGCGACTTCTCGAAGAAGCGAAGTCGCGTTTCGGAACAATCGACGTCCTGGTCAACAATGCCGCCCGCAATTCGAGAGGGCCGCTCGAAGAGCTTCCCACCGATGAAATGCTCCAAATTCTCAACGTCAATCTTTGAGCGCCAATGGTGCTCACCCGGCTCGCATTGCCGACGATGCGTGCTCAAGACTCGGGGACGATCGTCAATGTGGCATCCCTCGCGGGGCGTTTCCCGCTCGATGACGAAGCGACCTATTCGACCACGAAGTTCGGTCTTCGCATTTTTTCGTTCGCAGTGGCCGAGGAGCTTCGGAATACCAATGTCCGCATCTGTGTCGTGAGCCCCGGTCCCGTGGAGACAGGGTTCATCCTCGACGAAAGTGTGGTCGACACGGTTCCCCCGCTAGTGTTTTCTCAGCCGATGAGCACCGCGGACGAAATCGCGGACTTGGTGCTCGCCTCCGCTGCGGATGGCCGGAGAGAGCGCACGAAGCCTGCGCTGAGCGGAAAGATTGCGACGCTTACCTATCTCGTTCCCGCTGTGCGGAAGCTCTTGGTGCCGATGCTGGAGCGAAAGGGTGAGCGAGAGAAGAAGAAGTACCTCGCTCGCCATTCGAAGTGATCAGGGATTGTGATCGGACGGCGGTCGCAGTGACGACACGCGCGTTGGCGACGGGCCCCACGTGTCGACGCGGGGGAGCATCTTGTACAGAAGCCAATGGTACGTGCTCCGAGGCAGGATCCGGCGAAGCACGGAGAAGCCGAGCGCGTCGCGTGTCGCCGGTACGCGCAGCGGGGGGTGCTTTCGGCGCATCGTTTTGAGGACGACATTGGCAACCGATTGCGGCGTGGCGCGTGACGACTTCATCACCTTCTCGATGAAGGGCGCCATGTTCACGTAGTGCTCGTGATAGGGCTCGGCGAGCTCGTGTTCCGACCGGCCGCTCTTGGGCGTGTACCTGACCTTTTGGAAGCCGTCGGAGTGGACAAAGCCTGGTTGCACCAAGCTGACACGAATTCCCCAAGGCCGAACTTCGTACCAAAGCGCCTCGTGGGCTCCTTCGAGTGCGAACTTCGAAGCGCTGTACGCCGCCATCGTCGGCATCGCCATCATTCCGCCGACCGAGCTGACCGTGATGATGCGGCCAGCTCGCTTCGCTCGCATCCCTGGGAGCACGAGGCGGATGAGCTCCATGGGCGAGCGGAAGTTCACGTCCATCTGCGCGAGGCGTTCGCGCTCTTCGACGTGCTCCACCACTGCGCGGTAGGAGACGCCGGCGTTGTTGATCAGGATGTCGATGCCGCCCCAGTCGCGCTCGGCCTCTGCGATGAGGGCTTCGCGCTCTTCATCATTGGTGACATCGAGGGGCCGAATCCGAACGTTTTTCGACTCGCCGATCGCGTGGACATCGAACCGCGGGAGGGAGCTTTGCCGCCCCGTCAGAAACACCCGGTACTTCGTACCCATCAAAGCGCGTGCCATGGCGAGGCCAATGCCTGTGCTAGCGCCCGTGACCAGGACCGTCTGTTCCGACTCCATCTGGATTTGAGTTTATAGGGGCCGGCACTTACACTGGAAGCGCCTTTTGAAGGCAGGGGAGGTTGCGATGGGTTGGTTGCTCGGTCTGCTGGTGCTTGCTGTCGTGCTCATCGCCTGGTTTGCAGGCATCTACAACGGCCTCGTCAACCTTCGGAACCGCTTCAAGAACGCGTTCGCCCAGATCGACGTGCAACTCAAGCGGCGGCACGATTTGATTCCCAACCTGGTCGAAACCGCCAAGGGGTTCTTGGCGCATGAGCGTGAGACGCTGGAGGCTGTGATCGCAGCTCGAAACTCCGCAGAGGGAGCCCGGACACGTGCGGCTGCCGATCCCGGCGATCCGCAAGCGATGCAGGGCCTCGCGAGCGCAGAGGCTGGGCTCAGCGGTGTACTGGGCCGCTTCTTCGCGCTCTCCGAGGCATACCCCGACCTCAAATCGAATCAAAACATGATGCAACTCTCCGAGGAGCTCTCGACGACCGAGAACAAGATCGCGTTCGCAAGGCAGTCCTACAACGACTCCGTGATGCGCTACAACAACAAGTGCGAGATGGTGCCGTCGAATCTGGTGGCCAGCATGTTCGGGTTCCAGCGCGCCGAGTTCTTCGAGGTCGAGGTCGACGCCGAGCGAGCTCCGGTCCAAGTTCAGTTCTGAGGCATGGACTTTTTCGAGGAGCAGGCCCTTGCGCGTAAGCGCACTCTTCGGTTGGTGCTTCTTTTCGCGGCGGCTGTGGTTGGTGTCGTCGTGGCGGTCTACTTCCTCGCGATGATCTTCTACACTGCGGGCGCGACTGACGCGGCAGGCGTTGCGTACGTCACCGGCGACTACGACAACGTGGGTAAGCTCGCCCTATCGTTCTGGGACCCCGGCGTGTTGCTCTTCGCAGTCGGCAGCACCGCGACCGTGGTCGGTTTGGGGTCGCTGTACAAGATCGCCCAGCTACGAGACGGCGGCCCCGCCGTGGCTCTGAGTCTTGGCGGGCGCAAGGTGGACCCCGACTCGACCAAGCTCGAGGAGCGCCGCCTGCTGAATGTCGTCGAGGAGATGGCCATCGCGTCCGGTGTGCCGGTTCCCGAGGTCTATGTTCTCGACCGGGAGCCCGGCATCAACGCGTTTGCGGCGGGGAACACCACCAGTGACGCAGTCATCGGCGTGACCCAGGGCACTCTTCAGCTGCTCCGGCGCGACGAGCTGCAAGGCGTGGTCGCGCACGAGTTCAGCCATATCCTCAATGGCGACTCGCGTATCAACCTTCGTGCCATCGGGCTCCTACACGGGATCTTTCTCCTCGCGCTGATCGGTCGGTTCCTGACGCGTGGCTCCATGCATAGCAGGAAGAAGGGAGGTGGCGGCGTGGCTCTCATTGGGCTCGGGCTGCTAGCGATTGGCTCGATTGGGGTGTTTTTCGGGCGCATGATCCAGAGCTCGATCTCGCGCCAGCGAGAGCTCCTCGCCGATGCGTCGGCGGTGCAGTTCACGCGCGACACCGACGGTCTGGTGGGCGCGCTCAAGAAGATCGGTGGGGCAGCGCCTCGTTCGTACCTCAGCACGCCGAAGGCTGATGAAGCGAGCCACATCTTCTTTTCGGATGCGATTCGCCGACTCCGGTTGTTTGCCGGACTCTTCCGCACGCACCCTCCGCTCGGCGAGCGCATCCGCAAGCTCGAGCCTCAGTGGGATGGGGAGTTCACCGAGGTGGCCCTTCCGGACATCGCCGACGGCATGAGTACGCCACCTGATGCGCCCGACGGTCAGGCGAACGCGTTTGCCGAGGCCCCGACGGAAGAGGCCGTCAGCGAGGCCATCGAGCACATCGGAAGCCCGCGCCCCGAGCAGATCACGTTTGCGCGCTCCCTTCATGCGGCGCTGCCAGACCTCTGGCTTCACGCGGTCCACCAAGCCCCGATGGCCCAGGCGATGATCTTTGGGCTCCTGCTCGCGCAGGACGAGGTGCTCCGCGGAACCGAGGTGTTGCGCGTGGCCGAGCTAACCGACCCTCAAACCGCCGACCTGACGCTGCGGTTCCACTCGGAGGCCGGTGACCGTTCGTCGGCGGAGAAGATCGCACTGTTCGACATGGCGATCCCAACGCTGCGCGGTTTGTCTATCGGTGAGTACGAGCGCTTTCGCGAAGTGGTCGATGCCCTCATGCGGAGCGACCGGCGAATCGATCTCTTTGAATACACGTTGAGCCGTATGATTCAGCGTCATCTCGCGCGGCACTTCGACGGAGCCGGCCCAACGCCGCTCCGATTTCGATCGTTGCGGGTACTCCTGCCCGACGCGCGCGTCTTGATCGCGACACTGGCAAGAGTCGGCAGCCAAACCGAAGAGGAAGCCGAGCGCGCATTCCGGCACGGAGTGCAGACATTACAGCTCAAGGGATCGGCCGGAGCGATCTTGCCGTCGGGCGAATGTACACTCGCCTCGGTCGACCGGGCCTTGCAACGCTACGATGCAGCCGCGCCCGCATTGAAACGAGGCATCATGCTCGCGTGCGCCGCCACCGTGATGGCCGATGACGACGTCACCGATCGCGAAGCCGAGCTGATTCGCGCCATCGGAGATGCGCTCGATTGTCCGGTGCCCCCTTTTGTGCAATCGCAGTAGCACCATGGAGACACAAAGCGTCTACGAGACCGACGATGAGGTGCAGGCCCTCGCCCTCCAGGAAGCCTTGGAGTCCGAGGGCATCGCTGCGGTTCTGATCAACCACCGGGACACCGCGTACCCGGGCATTACGGACCGGCAGCGGCACGGAACCGAGATCCGGGTCGAGGGCGCCCAGGTGCAGAAGGCGACCCAGATCATCGAGGAGTTCCTAGCGGCTCAGCCTGTCGAGGGGCCCCCCATTGCGCCTCCCCCCAGCTCCGAGCCCGCTCCCGCGGTCCGTGGGCCAGGATGGCTGGTTATCACCTTGTTAATGTTGGGTTTACTCGGAGTCGTCGCTTATATACTAAATGCCAAATAAGCCTTGGACCGCGTTCCTTTCTGCGCTATAAGTTAACTGTTAGTAAAGGAAGCGCACCATGGTTGTCACGGATACTTATGATCTGAGGGAGCTCGCCAAGCTCCTCAACTGGAACCCGGCTCACTGCAAGGTGATCCTCAAGCAGCTCGGTGCCGATCCTGCGGGGCCGATCGACGAGGACACGGCCGCGAAGGTTGCCGGCAAGATTCGCCGACCCTGGCCGCCGAAGGCTGCCTAGCTCGCGTCTTGTTGCACGAGCGCTGCGGCGCTCAGTCCTGCGCCGCCGCGATCGCGTCCACCAGCCCGGAGTATCGCCGGGCTCTTCGTTCGAGCGCGGCAGCCACGACCTCTTTCGGACCGACAATTCGGATACGTTCTCGAGCCCTGCTCACCGCGGTGTAGAGGAGCTCGCGGGTCAATAGCGGTGCGTCTTCTTTTGGCAACACCACCAGCACCTCGTCGAACTCCGAGCCCTGTGCCTTGTGAACACTGAGTGCGAAGGCGTCGGAGAACCGCGGCAGCCGGGCCACAGCGATTTCGCGAAAGCCGCCGGCGTCGCTCTGCACTGCCGCGGTTGGAGGCACGCCGTCGACCAGCATCGCGAAGTCTCCGTTGTACACACGAAGCTCGTGGCTGTTTTCCTCGATGATGATCGGCGTGATGCGTGGCGAAGGGTCATGCGCCGCACTGAGCCGAGCCTGAATCGAGGCGCCAAGCGCGTACGTGCCGATTGGCCCACGTCGAAACGGCGTCAAGATCACGTAGCGGCTCCGCAGCCTGAAGTGCTCTTCGGCGTCAGCGGCGCTGACGGCTTTGGACCAATACTCCGCTGCGAGGTCGAGCTCGGCTGGCAGGCCATCGAGTGAGCTCCAGTCGACATCGTCCGCATCCTCGCGGTCGAGCAACGCATCGACGGTTGCGGGTTCCCCGCTTCGGATAGCTGCGATGAGCTGTCCAAGCGGTTGCTTCTCGTCGTAGCGGTAGGTCTTCGTGAGTTCGGTCACCCCGCCGCCCCAGCAGGTCTCTGCATCGGCCGTGACCAGATCCCGCAGAACTGAGCCGGCTTCGACGGATGTGAGCTGATCGGGGTCTCCAACGATCAGAAGCGTCGCCCCCTCTTGCGTGGCGTCGAGAAGCTGCCTCATCAGAACGAGGTCAATCATCGAAGCCTCGTCGACCACGATGATATTCGCTTCGAGTGGCAGGTCTGCACTGCGACGGAAACGCACGCCATCGCGCCGCATGCCGAGCGCCCGTTGAATGGTGCTCGCGGTTTCGGGGATTCGCTCCAGCACGGAGGTCGGAGCGTCGATGCGCGCCTTTGCGTGCTGGACCGCTTCCCCGAGGCGCGCAGCAGCTTTGCCAGTTGGCGCCAGGAGCATCACCTTGGGCGCGCCTGCGCCGTTGTTCAGGCGGTCTTCGATGAGAAGCGCGACGATGGCAGCGACCGTAGTCGTCTTGCCTGTTCCGGGGCCTCCGCACAGGAGGGAGACCTCGTTGCGCAGAGCATTGCGTGCGGCATTGCGTTGAGGGGAGTCTGGAGCTCCCGGGAAGAGGCGGTCGAGGGTCGCCTCCAACCAGCTCGCGTCGCTCGCCCTGCCGCGAGGCGTCGACCGTGCGCGCAGCTGATCGGCGATATCTCGCTCGAACTGCCAGTAGCGGCGAAAGTAGAGACGCCCCGCATCGTCGAGCACCAGCGGTCCATTCTCCGTGAGCGGGCTCCGCTGCAAGGCGTCCACCCAGCGGGCCGCCGAGGGCAACTGCTCACCCAACGCCGATTGAGCGGGCCAGATCTCGTTCGCGCGGAGCGAAATCGGAAACGCGGTGTGACCGCGACGCACGCTCCGGCTGGTTAGGGCGATCGCCAGCTCCACGTCCGGGTCGGCAGGACCGCCCATCCGGCTCAGCGCGCGTGCCATCTCCAGATCGAGAAGCTCGAGCAGCCCGTGCGATCGAAGATCGTTCAAGCTCATCGCCTGCCTCCCAACCAGCTGTCCGCCTCGCGCAGGAGCTCCGCCGGCTGTCGTTCGAAGAACACACTCTCGGTTCCCCGTCCGGGACCCCGCATCCCGCGGAGGAACAAGAACATCGCGCCGCCCCAGTGCTTCTCGGGCTCGTAACCGCCCAAACGCTCGCGGAGGTGGCGATGAGCGGCGGCGGTGTAGAGCTGCGCTTGGAGCAGATAGTGTTCGCGTTGGACGGCCTCGCTGACCGTTGCCGGCTCGTAGCTCGGCAAGCTGTTCGACTTGTAGTCCGCCACGTACCAGCGGCCCTCCCACTCGAACACCAGGTCGATGAACCCTCGAAGGTACTTCTGCAGCCTCTGAGAGCTGAGCTCCGATAGTCGTTCGGGGTAGCCGGGCGCGGCGGCCGGCGCTCCGTAGCGCTTCAGGAGCTTGCCGAGCTCGCCGAGGTTCGGACGGTCGACGGACAAAGCAAACTCCAACTCGCGTAGTTGGCGATCGTTGCTCAGTTTGCTCAGCGATGGAGCCCCCGACTCGGAAGTCAGAGGGGTGGACCCAACCAGCTCGAGGTCGCGCTGAACCTCCGGCGCGAGCGAGTCATCGAAGCCAGACGCCCGCAGCTGTCGTTCGATCAGGCCTCGTGTTTCGACCGTGCCGAGCTCGTCGAAGCGGGCGTGCTCCAAGATCGAGTGAAGCAACAAGCCCGTTCGCGTGCCTCCGGCGAGGCCCTCGAAAAGACCCGCCTCACCCGGGGTCGAGCTCGCGGCCGGTCGAGCGATGGGCATCTTCTCGTCGTGCCCGGTCAGGCTCGTGAAGCTCGCGATTCGCGGGACATGGTTGTAGGAGCGAGTTGGCTTTCTTACGCGGAGCGTCGTCTCGGCTCGCTCCTCCACTCGCGCTGGGGCCGGCTCGCCACGCGGCGGGCGGCAGACGATGCTCCCTGACGAGCCCGCTGCGAGATCTTCGATAGCCTGGCGCAGCTCGTTCTCTTTGAGCTTGTTCAGAGCCTTTTCGTCTAGGTCGCCGTGCAGCAGGTAGCGAAGCGCAGCCTTCTTCCAGCCCGTGGCTCGCCCCCAGAACAGGACACACTGATGCTTGGCGCGTGTGGCCGCCACGTAGAGCAAGCGCAGTGCATCCGAAAGCTCTTCCAGCGCTTCTTGCTCCTGGTGCTCTTTGAGGTTCGCCGATCCGAGGTCGAGGTTGATGTTTCGCTGCGCGTCGTGGAACTTCACCCCCGCCTTCGTGAACCCACGGCTCGAAGTTTCCCAGGTGAACGGGCAGTACACGATTCCGTACTCCAAGCCTTTGCTCTTGTGGATCGTGCTAACGCGAACCGCGTCCGACTGCGCATCGGGTCGACGCTGCAACTCGTCACGTGCCATCCTGCCTCCGTCGCCGGAACCGTCGCTCAAACGACGGAACCATTGCATTAGCGCAACGGGGTTCTTCTGCTGCTCACGCTCGCCCCGGAGCAAGAGCTCTTCGAGGTGCAGAAGGTCGGAAAGATCTCGACGAGCTTCGGGCTGATTTGCGATGCGCGTTTCCGCATCCGTGCCCCGAAGCATTTCTTCCACAAAGCGCAGAACACCAAAGCCTTGCCAGAGCTCGTGCCAATGTCGAAACCGTGCAACCCATTCGGACCAGACCTCGTCCGTCATCGACGGCAGCTCGTACGGGGAGACCCCTAGAAGCGTGGTCAGAAGTGCGCGCCGAATGAGTCGTGAGTCGCCCGGCATCAACGCGGCCTCGAGCACGGCTTGCAAGTCCGTTGCAACCGTCGTCTCGAGCACACTCGAACCTCCATCGAGCGCGGCCGGGACATTCAGGCTCCGGAGGGCGTTCGTCACGGCGTTCGCCTGATTGTTGCTGCGGCAAAGCACGGCCACGTCGCCAGGCCTCACCGAACGCCCTTCGACCTCGGCTCCCGAACCCAGAAGAAGCGCGATCTCGTTTGCCACAATCGGCGCAACCGTTGGCGCGAGTGAACCTTTGAGCTCGCCTTCAGAAACGAAAACGACTTCCATTGGAGGCTGGACGCTCGTCCGGCTCTCGGGCTCGTGAGCGAGCGCCGGCTTGAACTGGATGTCCTTGATGAGGAACGGATTAGCGCGAAAACCGTACAGCCCGTTGATGGCTTGAACGACCCCCGGATCCGATCGTCGATTCGTTTTCAGCGTGTATATTCGTGGGCCGACGTCCGAAGCTGCGTCGATATACGAATACACGTCGGCCCCGCGGAACGAGTAAATGGCCTGCTTGGGATCACCCACGTAGATCGCCGCACCGTCTCCGTAGATCGCTCGAAAGATCCCGTACTGGACTGAGTCTGTGTCTTGGAATTCATCGATAAAGGCCAAGGGGTAAGCCTCCGACACCTTCTTGATGATGTCGTGGCGAACGGATGACGGTGCGGCAGCGCGCAGAGGCTCGTACACGGCGTTGAGCAGACCGTCGTAAGTCAGAACGGAGGTTTCGTCGCGCCGCTTTCGCGAGGCATCGCGAGCAAAGTCGATGAATCGCAGCTTGAAGTCGAACACCGCGTACTCGAGCATTGGAACGAGCTCTTCGTACGCGTCCAGCAGTGTTGCGCAGGCGCCGAAGAATTCATGCTCCGGTTCAGCGTTGCCCTTGGTCGTCCGCATCCTGCCCTGGGCGAGATGGCGAAAGAACTCCGGCGGGGAGCTGAAGCGGGCCTCCGCGAAGAATTCCCCGAGTTCGGGAATCCACTTCTCCCCGATCGATTTCTGGCTGTACGAGCCCTTGTGCAAGCCCTTGGTGCTCAACAGAACCTCGAGGATCTCAACGCGTTGCCGGGCCCAGATCTGTGCGGCCCTCTGCAGTGACTCCAAGAACCGAGTCATTGTCTTCGGGTCGTAGTCGCGCGGCTCGGGCCCGAGGATTTCGGTGTCAGCCAAGAGCGTCTGGTTCGCCAGCGCGGCAAGATAGTCCGGCCCGACAGACCCCCGCTGCAGGGCTTGCAGGAACCACTCCGGCTTGTCGTAGAGCTCGCTCGTCCAGAAGTCGACGGCCAGCTCGGCGTGAATCGAGCTCGCGTCCTCGGTCACCTCGAAGTCGAAATCGATCCCAAACAGGAGCGGATGCTCTTGAAGCAAACGCTGACAAAAGCCGTGAATCGTCAGAATTGGCGCCTGGTCCATCTTGCCAAGGGCCCTTCGCAAGCGGCGTTCGACTTCGACTCGTCCCAGCTGAGTCACGGCATTCGAAACGACTTCGTGCAGCGCATCGGGCTTCTCGGGCGGGCCGTCTAGCAAGGCGAGCGCTTCAACGATCCGCTTTCGCGACCGTGCCCGAAGCTCTGCGGTCGCCGCATTGGTAAAGGTCAGCACGAGAATCTGCTCGGGCTCGCGTCCGTACTCGAGGATCGCGCGCACGAAATAGGTCGTGATCGTGTACGTCTTGCCAGTCCCAGCGCTTGCTTCGACGAGGGTTGGCGCTTCGAGCGGGGCAAGCTCTGGGCGATCGAGGCTCACGATTCGCTCCAATGCTCGAAGAAGGCTCCGTACACGGCCAACGCGGCCTCCTGGAACGTGTCGGTCCAGTCTTCATCCTGGAATGGGTCGTCGGAGCCGAAGAGGTAGGCGAGATAGAGGTCGTGCTTGAGCAAACGCTTCAGCTCTGTCCTTGCGGCCTTGAGTGCGTCCTCTGAAGCGTCTTCGGCGAATCGATTCGCGAAAATTCGAGACGCCTTTCCGAGTAATGGAAGCGGCACTTCAAGACAGTTGCGATAGACCCCAACTAGCTCGTCGAGCAAGTGAGCCGGGTCCTCGACCGGGGAAAAGGACACCAGCGTGGCGCGCGTATTCGTTCCACGGAGCACGAGATGGCTCGTGCGTCTCGTTCCTGTCGCGGCTTGTGCGAGCAGATGCTCAATCCAAGTGGTTAGCTCGACCCGGCCTTCGGTCTTGGTAAAGCGCTCGACCAAGCGTTGATCAGGACTGAGTCCGTCGATCCGGCCCTCTAGACTGAGGTCACCGAGACTCAGTGAAAGGAGCCCAGAGCTCGCCGCGGATTCGCTTCGGAGACTGCTCGCTCGGACGTTCAGAGCTTCGATTTCCCGTGCCAACGCGCGCACTTGCAGGGTTCCGGGGGTTCCATCGGGAAACTCTGGAGCGGCGGCGAGGAGCCCCTCCATTGCACTGCCGCGCAGCCCTGCACGCAAGACGCTGTTGCCGACATTGGAGGCATCCAGCGACGAGATCTTCGTGACCGCGCTCGTCGGTTCGTAGAGCCCGGACCGTTCAAAACGGGCGAGCAAGACGCGTTCGACGAACGTTTTCGTAGGGTCCCAAAGCCAATGCGACAGCTCGTCCACCGACAAGACCGAATCCAGCTCGGCGAGCTCGGCTCGAAGCTCCACCGCGGCGCGCTCGACCGAAGGCTCCGCGAGCGTTTCTGCGATTCGATGATTCCGCTTCGACGAGCTCTGCGGAATCACACTGCCGTCGAAGTAGCGCGCGTCGAAAGCATGCAGCGGTTGAACCGTCGGCCCGAGCAAGCGCTCCTCGTCTGCTCGGCGGTAGTACCGGTTCACCGATTCACAAAGCTCCCAGACGAGCGGCGACGGGTTTGCTTCTCCCCGGGAGCCAGTCGACGCCGCGCCGTAGGTCATGATCAGTCGGCCCCGCGTGCAGAGAATCGCCTGAAGGAAGGCAAGCCGATCCTCTTGGCGTTTGTTTCTGTCTCCCGGCAAGGGATTCTTACGAGTCTCGTCGAAGCTCGGTCGCTTGTCCGCTCGAGGAAAAGATTCTTCATTCATCCCCACGAGACACACGAGTCGAAAGGGTATTGAGCGCCTTGGCACCAGCTCGGCGAACGTTACGCCCCGCCGCATGAAACCCACGGCCGGGGTGGCGTCGCGCAGCTGCCCCGCAACCTCCCTGCGCAGGGCCTTTAGAGGGATCGCGTCCGCGTAGCCGCTTTGCTCGCCGAGCGTCTGCAGCGCGACGAGCGCTTCGCGAATGGTCCGAACCGCTTGGCTGCTCTCGTCATCTTCGGCAAAGAGCGAAGTACAGAGATGTCCGAGGAGCGCGGCCCATTCGCCTAAGGGGAGCGCTTGGCGGGTGCGCCCGTGGTATTCGAATAGGACCTCGCAGAGCCGGCTGAGGCGCGCCACGAGCTCGGCATCGCCAAGGGAAAGCCCGCCCCGGGGCAGCAAGCCCTCGAACACTTCCGTGGTTCCAGGCACGTTCGCGAAGCCAAGAAAAAGCCGACCGAGCCCGGCGCGCCAGGTGTGCAACGCCTCTGCGGGGAAATCGAGCTGAGCGCGGTGCTCCGCGTCGATTCCCCAGCGAATGCCCGAGGCAGCGAGGAGCTCGGTGAGCCGAGCGCGCTCGTCCGGCGTGAATCGAAAATCCTCGCGCATCGCCCCGGCGTCCATCAGCCGAACGAGATCGAACACTGAAAATCGCGAATCGAGGACTTCGAGCACGGCGGTGAAATCCTCGTAGATCGACGCATCATCTCTACTGAGGCGATCGTGAACCTCGTAGGGAATGCGATGCGCTTCGTTCTCGCCGAACACCGCCCGAAACAGCGGCGCGTAAGTGTCTAGGTTCGGGCTGAGCACGATGACATCTTCGGGTTCCAGAGTCGCGTCGCTCTCGAGCGCGTCGCGGACGAGCTCGTGGATGACCTGCACCTCTCGCATCGGACCCGCGCACTCGTGGAACGAGATGGAGCGATCCGAAGCGTCGATGAGCAACCTATCTTCGGGCCGGGGCGGGCTGCGAAACTCCACGATGTCGGCCTGTAAGGCCTTCAGCAGGTCGGTCGGCTCAGGAGCCTCGAAGAGCTCTACGCGTTCCTCAACGACTTCGTCCACGGACAAGAGCACTTGCTGGAAATCACGGCTCAGTCGTCCGACGTCCGAGACGAATGTGTGTCCATCCGTCAATCCCGGTTCCCCGCCCGAGACGTCCACGTCCCCGAGGTACTCCGAAGATGGCTCGAGAACATACAGCGTGGTTTGAACAGAGCGAGACAGTCCGCTGAAGAACTCCAGAAACAAGGGCGGTAGCGTCTCGAGTGCAAAGAGGTGAAGGCGGCAAAAAGGCAGCTCTTCTCGTGGGATTCCGGCGCTGAGCTTGGGTAAGGCGTCCTCGATCCTCGTGGCCAGGTCGTACGGACCCAGCTCCTTGGCTACACGCCGCCAGAGATCACCCTGCCAGTCGCCGTCTTCGCTTTTCGCCCATTGCCTCAGGAGCTTGGGGCGGAAGACCACGTAGTCGTCGAAGACCGAAGCGATGCTGTCGGCTAGGCGCAGCACTCGGTCGGGGTTCGCCGAGGTGCCGAGATATTCGGCGAACCCCTCCGGCGCCGACTCCTGTAGCAGCCTAGCGATCGTCCACTTCAAGCGAGCGGGTGCATATCCCGCTGCTTTGTCGGATTGTTCGACCGTCCGCTCGAGGACGTTTTCAATGACCGATCGAGGAAACGGAAACGAAGGGTTGCTCCAGATGCCAAGACGTTTGGCCAGAGTCAGGGTGAGCCAGGTCTCCGTGCCGCGGTTCTGAACTACGACGACTTCTTTTTGGAATGGCCCAAGTGGCTTTTCGCGCACCCGCGATGCGAGCGCATCGGCCAGGTTCTCGGTTCGGTTGCTGCGGATGAGCTCCATGCGCTCAGCGAGGTGGAAACTTTCGCTCCAAGTTCTTCATCCCTCTGCCGAGCGCGACCTGGAACAGCTTTTTGCCCGCCCAGGCTTTGCCTGGATTGCTTGCGAGGCGTCCATACGCGAGCCAGCAGACCACCGTCCCGCCGTCGGGATGTGGCTCGCAAGTCATTACACCGAGGTGGTCGGTACAAAGTCCCAGGAACGCGGCGTCGCCCGCGCTGTAGGCGAGCATCCGTGGCGCGTCGTACGCCTTGACTACCTCTCGTATGGGTTCTCCCGCTAGGCTCTTGAGCATCCGGGCCGCGCCGACTTGTCCGGGGATCTCGGCATTGCTGTTATCCGTCCAGCCCTTCATCGCGCCAGCAATCCACTCGCTCGATCGTTCGAAATCGGTGACGTAGTTGAACAGCTCTTGTTGCGTCGCGTCCAGGCGTCGCGTCTTTTCGAGGAGAAGCGGTTGATCGCTCAAGCGTGAGCCGGTTTCCTTGGCGTACGCAGTGAAATCCGAGAAGGCACCCATGGCGCGAGTCTTACCGCTTTGGATCGAAGTTCAAGCCTCAAGAGAGGCGGTTTCGGTAGTCCTGGTAGTCAAAGCGGCGCTGGACCCGGTAGGAATCGTCCCGCGGGTCGTAGAGCGCAATCGATGGCAGCCGGACGCCGTTGAACGTCGTGGTCTTGACCATCGTGTAGTGGGCCATGTCCTCGAAGATCAGCCGGTCACCCACCTCCAACGGCTCCGCGAAGGAGTAGTCCCCAATCATGTCGCCCCCGAGACAGCTCAGGCCGCCGACGCGGTAGGTGTGGGCCAGCTTGCCGGGCTCCGCAGCATTCCGAATCTGCGGCCGGTAGGGCATCTCGAGGACGTCCGGCATGTGGGCCGTTGCGGAAGTATCGAGGATCGCGATGGGCCCGTCGTTCTCGACGATATCGAGCACCGACGCGACGAGCACGCCGGCGTTCAATCCGATCGCTTCTCCAGGCTCGAGGAACACCTCGACCCGGTGTTCACGCTTGAACTCGCGGATCAGGTCGATGAGAAGACCCACGTCGTACCCGGGCTTCGTGATGTGATGGCCGCCGCCGAAATTCACCCACTTCACCTCGTCCAGCCACGGTGCAAAGCGCTCTTCGATCACTGCGAGCGTTCGTTGGAGCGCGTCGGCACCGAGCTCGCACAGCGTGTGGAAGTGCAGGCCCTCGATGCCTCTTAGGTTGGCCCTGATGAGCCCTCGTTTCGTCGTGCCGAGCCGCGAGCCTGGCGCACAGGGATCGTAGATCGCGACGTCGACCTCGGAGTGCTCAGGGTTGATTCGGAGGCCGAAGCTCGTGTCCGACGCGTGATCATCGATGATCGATCGAAAGCGATCGATCTGCGACGGCGAGTTGAAGACGACGTGATCGGAGTACCGGATCGTCTCGCGAAGCGACGCTTCGTCGAACGCGGGACAATAGGTATGGACTTGCTTCTCTAGCTCTTCTGCGCCGAGCCGCGCTTCGTCGGGACCGCTCGCGGCGACCCCGTCGAGGTATTGGCCCACAAGCGGGAACGTCGACCAGGCTGCGAAGCCCTTGAGAGCAAGGAGAATCCTACAATCGGCGGCGCGTTGAGCGTGCGCGAGCAGCTCCAAATTGCGCTCCAAGGCCCCGAGGTCGATCACGTATGCCGGCGAATCGACGCGACTTAGATCGAGCTGAGCGCAGGGGAGCACTACATCTCCTTCACATGCCAAGGAAGTCCGCGCACGGCGAGCTCTTCGAGGAACGGATCGGGATCTAACTGCTCGATGTTGAACACGCCGCTGCCGCGCCACTGCTTGGTCAACAGCATCTTGGCGCCAACCATCGTCGGGACACCGGTCGTGTACGAAACGGCCTGGGCACGAACTTCCTCCCAAGACTCCTCGTGGTCGCACACGTTGTAGATGAACACCTTGCGTGGCTCTCCGTTCTTTCGGCCCTCGATCAGGCAACCGATGCTGGTCTTGCCGGTGTAGTTTTCACCGAGCGTCGACGGGTCGGGGAGTAACGCCTTCAAGAACTGAATCGGCACGATCTCGCGACCTTCGTACTCGATTGGATCGATGCGGGTCATGCCGACATTTTGAAGCACACGAAGATGGGTCAAGTACTCGTCACCAAACGTCATCCAGAACCGAATGCGTTTGAGGCCGTCGATGTGCTTCACCAACGACTCGAGCTCTTCGTGATAAAGCAGGAACGCTTTGCGTTCGCCGACTGCTGGAAAATCAAACGTGCGCGACTGCGACATCGGGTCGATTTCCACCCACTCACCGTTCTCCCAGTAACGGCCACGCTGGGTGATCTCGCGAATGTTGATCTCGGGGTTGAAGTTGGTCGCAAAAGGGTGGCCGTGATCGCCACCGTTGCAGTCGAGGATGTCGACGTAATCGATCTCGTCGAATAGGTGCTTCTGGGCATACGCGCAGAAGACATTGGTCACCCCGGGGTCGAAGCCAGAGCCTAATAGGGCCATGATTCCAGCGGATTCGAAGCGTCCGTGGTAGTCCCACTGCCACTTGTATTCGAACTTCGCCTCGTCTGGCGGCTCGTAATTAGCGGTGTCGAGGTAATCGACCCCCGCCTCCAGGCAGGCATCCATCAGGGGCAGGTCTTGGTAGGGCAGGGCAACGTTGATCACGAGCGCCGGTTGCACTCGTTTGATCAGGGCGACGGTCTGTGCGACGTCGTCCGCATCCACTTGGGCTATTTCAATTTCACGGCCGCGAAGCTCGCGCACTTGGGTCTGGATCCTCTCGCAACGCGACAGCGTTCGGCTCGCGAGGACGATCTCGGAAAACGTGTCTTTATCGTCCGCGCATTTGTGGGTGACGACTCCGCCTACCCCGCCCGCGCCAATGATCAACACCTTGCTCATCGAGTCCTTCGCGGTGTGCTATACGATCCAGTCACCCGCAGTGGGAGGTGTGACGTCGACGTCCCCGATTTGCAAGCCAAGTCGCGTGACTTTCAGCGAGGCTTATGTTTACCTCATCCACCGTACGAGGGAAGGGCGCAGCCGTTCTAATGAAGAGAGCGATAGTAGGTTTGGACGTCGGGTCCACGACTGTGAAAGCGGTCGTCGTCGATCCCGAGACCAAAGACATCATCTGGAGCGACTACCAGCGGCACCACACCAAGCAGGCGGAGTGTGTCCTCGACTTCATGGTGCGCGTTGGGCAAATCTTGACGGAGCTCGGTTGCGACGACGTTCGAG
>CALJYC010000154.1 GCA_937984275.1 uncultured bacterium
CTCGATTCGGTCCGCCATGTCTTTGCCGACCTGGCGCAACACGACCTCGGGGACCTCGCCGCGGATTGCAACGGCGATCGTCGGGAAATCGACCTTCACTTCACGCACGACCGGCCGCTCCGCGTCGATCGGCAAGTCGTCAATGCGATTGATCTCGTTCGAGACCTCCATGATCGCGCTCGTGATGTCTTCGACGTCATCGTCGAAATGGAAGCTTATGTACGAGACGCCTTCCTTCGACACGCCCCAAATCTCTTCGACCTTGTCGACATCGCCGACGGCATTCTCGATCGGGATCGTGATGAGCTGTTCGATTTCCTCGGGCGACGCGCCGACGTACACCGTCGTGATGTTTCCCCAGCCGGTCGGCAGTGTCGGCAACGACTCGCGGTGCATGACGCTCATGGCCAATGCCCCGACCACCACCGTCGAAATCGCCACGAGATTGACGAGCACGGGTTGGCGGACTGCGAAGGCTGGAATGCTCATGGCCTGCTGGTTGGCTCCGTCGGCGGCGCGGCGGCCGGTTCTACCGGCACGACTTGAACTCTCGAGCCATCCACCACTCGGGTCACGCCTTTGGTCACGACCGTTTCCCCGGGCTCGATGCCTTCTGCGACCTCAGCAAAGCCCGCGCCGACGGTGCCGAGCACAATCGAGCGCCGCTGCGCGATCCCGTCGGCGATGACGTACACGTGTTGGCTGCCAAAGCGCTCGAACACCCCTTCGAGAGGCACGCGGATCACCGCCTTCGGGTCACCGGTTTCAACCGAGAATCTGGCGACCAACCCCGGACGCAACCGACCGCCGTCGTCGTTGAGCTCGACCTCGACCGGAAGGCGCCGCGTACGTGGGTCGATGACCTCGCCCACGCGAACGACCTTGCCGCCGAATACCTCACCCGGTCGCGCATAGACCGAGATCAGCGCCTTAGAGCCCACCTTGATGTCGATTGCCTCGCGTGGGTCGAGCAGGACGCGGGCTTTGAGCAGGCTCGTGTCCGCCAGCGTGAGCAACGGGCTTCCAGGAGCGAGGTACTCGCCAAGCTCCACCCTTCGCTCGACGACCGTTCCGCCAAACGGGGCACGGACGACCGCTTCGGTCAGACCGCGTCGAGCAAGCCGAGCCTCGGCGCGCGCGGCGTCGCGAGCTGCCGAGGCTAAGCGCACGGCATCTTCCGCATCGTCCAGACGCTGCTCCGGAAGGCCTCCGGTTTGCACGAGCTTCTCGGTTCGCGCTTGCTCGCGCTGCGCCTGATTCAGTCGCGCCTCACTTTGGGCAACCGCCGCGTTGGCGGCCTGCGCCGCGGAGGCTGGGCGTCCGACGTCGAGGCGCAGAAGAATTTGCCCTTCTTTGACGCGATCGCCTGCCTCGACCAACACGTCGACCACTCGTCCTGCCGTCTCGGACCGCATGTTCGACTGTCGGTTCGCGAGGATCTCGGCGGTGGACGTCGAGACTGGCGTCACGGACTCAGGCTCAATCGTCGCGGCGTGCACCGGCGGCGGAGGAGCCTCGGTCGCCGCCGGCGCGGTTCCCGTGCAGCCGATCGCTGCGACCGCCAAACACCAAAAGAGCATGAAGAGCATCCGGAAGCGCGATGGGAACGAGGCCAATGTCACCGAAGAACCCTGTGTGTGGATCATTGCTTGGGCAAGAAGAAAAACGCCCCGCGCTTCATCAGCGCAGTACAGCGTAGGCGTTGCTCAAGCACGGCTTGCCGGGTCTCTCTCTCGTGGTGACGTCCAGAATCACGCGCTCGCCCTCGTCCCAACCACGGATGATCAGCATGTCCCCGGGAAAAACCGGGTTGCTGAACTGCCCTTGAAGCTTTCGCAATGCGGCGGGATCGCCACCGCATGCGCGGTTTAGGACCGCCCGACAAGCGTACCCAAAGGTGCACAAACCATGCAAAATCGGAGTGTCGAAACCTGCCTGGAGCGCGAAGTCCGGATCGGCATGGAGTGGGTTGTAGTCGCCGCTAAGCCGGTAGAGCAGCGCCTGCGTTGGCCCAACCTGGTCGTGCGTCTCGAAGTCGGGGTCTCGCTCGGGCACCGGCACGCGCTCGGTTTTTGGCGGGCGCTCGCCGCCGAAGCCTCCGTCGTTCCTGAGCAGCAAGCTCACCTCGCCCCGGCAGATCAGATCGTCGTCCTCGTCATAAGCCTCGATCAGGAACATCGAGCTCGCGACTCGTTTCAAATCGTACAAAGCCGCCACTTTGCCCATCACCCGTAACCGACCGTTCGGGCGAAGTGGCTTGAAAAAGTCCATCTGGTGGCCGTGGTGAACCATGCCGCCCCGGTCACACCCGATCCGGTCGACGAGCGCGTCGAACGCCGCGAACATCGGAATAGTGCAAAACGTGGGGAGCACCCTCGGCCCGCGACCCTCGTAGAGGTAGTCGAGCTCCGCATCCGCTGATGCCCCTACCCCGAGCGCGTACACCACCGTGTCACGCCAGGTGTAGTTGAACTCGATGGGAGGCGTCTCGTATCCCAAGCTCTGTGCGTCGATCGCCATGTCGATGGTCCCGAGTAGAGCGCTTGCCGCGAGGTATGGCAATCCGGCGCTTTGGGGCTTACAGTCCGGCGTGGTGAATGGGGTGAAGCGAGTTGCGATCGTTTTCTCGGGCGGTCCTGCGCCGGCCGCTAACGCGGTGATTGCGGCGGCGGCGACGTCGTTCTTGGAGGCCGGCACAGAAGTGCTCGGCATCTTCCACGGGTACACGAACCTCCAGGAGTACGATCCGGGCAGCCATCCGATGCTGGAATCAGAGCACTATCGGTTGCTCATGCCCGCCGACATTCGCGGCCTGCGCAACAGTCGGGGCGTCATCATCGGAACGGCCCGCGTCAATCCCGGCGCCGCCATCGAAGCCCCTTCGGACCTGCTCGACCCCGAGAAGACGGAGCGTCTCTGCAGGATCCACCATGCCCTGGTCGACCTCGGGGTCGACGCGCTCATCTCGATCGGCGGGGACGACACCCTCAAAACGGCAAACTTCCTGTACGAGTTCCAGCGGCACCACGTGTCGGAGGAAAACCACGTTCGCGTCGTGCATTTGCCCAAGACGATCGACAACGATTATCGCGGCATCGACTTCACGTTTGGTTTCTTCACCGCGGTCGACGTGATGGCGAAGGAACTGTTGAATCTACGCGCCGATTGCATCGCAACCAGCGGCTATTTCATCGTCGAGACCATGGGCCGCAAAGCGGGTTGGCTGTCCTATGGAGTTGCGATTGCCGGCGAAGCCAACATGGTGTTCTCGCCCGAGGACGTGTATGGCGGCCTTGCAATCGAAGAGCGATGCGTCGACCCAATCACCGGTCAGGAAGCCCTCGAGCGGCGACTCTCGGTCACGGCGCTCGTCGATCGCATCGTCGATCTCATGCTCGAGCGTGAAGAGAGGGAGCAGTACTACGGCACGGTCGTCCTCGCCGAAGGCCTTTCGGAGTTGCTCCCAGAAAATGCACTGCTTGGGATGCCTCGGGATGAGCATGGGCACATTCGTCTGAGCGCGTTCGACCTCGCCAAGATGGTGTCCGATCGCGTGCAAACGCGATACGAAGAGCGCACCAGCCGCCGCAAGAAGGTCCGGCACATCCAGCTTGGCTACGAGTCACGTTGTGCTCCGCCGCATGCGTTCGACGTCATGCTCGCAAGCCAACTTGGCATTGGTGCGTTTCGCGCGCTGGTCGAGGAGGAGCTCGATGGCTACATGGTGAGCGTCAGCGGTCAGCTCGACCTGCAGTACGTCGAGTTCTCGAAGCTGATCAATCCCCAGACGCTGCACACCGAAGTCCGGTTCATCGAAGCCGGAAGCGACTTCCACCGGCTCGCGCGCTTCTTGGAGACACGCACCGACCGGCGGTTTGGGTGGAGCCCGGGTCTGCGTCTGGAGCCAGAAACCGAAAAGCCTCCGGAGTAACTCCGAAGGCTTCGTCTCAGAAAGGGCGCTCGGTGATCTGGCGAACGCGCTTGCGGCGCCGGCGCGCAGCCTCGGCGGACTTCTTCCGCTTCTTGATCGACGGCTTCATGTAGTGACGGCGGCGCTTGAGCTCGCGGAGGATGCCTTCGGTCGCCATCTTGCGCTTGAGGTGCTTGACCGCACGCTCGAGTCCACGTTCACCGACGTGAACTTCGATAGGCTTACATTGTACGGTCTCAACCATGAACGCTTCTGCTCCTCTTACGAGCGCCGGAGGCTTACACAGTGTACACAGCCGCGCAAGGAGGCCCGGATTTCCCGGGGGTAGCCGACCTAACAACCCGCAATGCTTGCCTTATTAGGCGTTGATGGTGCTTTCGTCCCCGCTAGCAGGGGCGGCGCGTTCAAAGACGAGCTTTCCATCGCCCGCCTCGACACGGATCGAGTCGCCCGCCGTGAACCGGCCCGCGAGGATGTCCTCCGCCAAACCATTCTCGAGATAGCGCTGGATCGCGCGCTTCAGTGGCCGGGCCCCGTACGTCGGATCGTAGCCGACGTTCGCGAGGAAGTCTTTGGCCGCGTCCGTGATCTCGAGCCGCAGGTCACGATCTGCGAGCCGCTTTTCGAAGTTGTTGAGCTGCACGTCGACGATGCTCCGCAGCTGTGCGCGGTCGAGCCGGTGAAAGATGATCGTTTCATCGAGCCGATTGAGGAACTCGGGCCGAAAGGCGTCGCGCAGGTCTTCCATGACGGCTTTACGCATCGACTCCTCATCATCGAGGGCCATGATGTGATGTGACCCGACGTTGGACGTCAGGATGATGACGACGTTCTTGAAGTCGACAGTACGGCCTTGGCCGTCGGTCAATCGACCATCGTCGAGCACTTGCAACAGCACGTTCCACACGTCGGGGTGTGCCTTTTCGACCTCGTCAAAGAGAAGGACGGCATATGGGCGACGGCGCACCGGCTCCGTCAGCTGACCGCCCTCTTCGTAGCCGACGTATCCGGGAGGCGCGCCGATGAGACGGGCCACCGCGTGCTTCTCCATGTACTCGCTCATGTCGAGGCGGATCATCGCCTTGTCGTCGTCAAACAAGAACTCCGCGAGCGCGCGGGCAAGCTCGGTCTTACCGACACCCGTTGGTCCGAGGAACAGGAATGAGCCGATCGGACGATTGGGCTCGCTCAGCCCAGCCCGGGAACGCCGCACAGCGTTGGACACCGCGACGACCGCCTCGTCCTGACCGATCACGCGTTCGCGCAGCCGGTCCTCCATGTGGAGGAGCTTGTCCTTTTCACCTTCGAGCATCTTGCTCACCGGAATGCCCGTCCACTTGGAGACGACCTCGGCGATGTCTTCGTCCGTGACCTCTTCCTTGAGGAACGACGCGCTCATCTGCACCTCCGCCAGCTTCTCCTGCGCCTGGGTCACCGCGGCCTCGGCGGCCGGGATCTCGCCGTACTGCAGTCGAGCGGCCTCTTCGTACTCGGTCGTTCGTTCCGCGCGCTCGAGGTCGAGTCGGAGGCTTTCGACGAGCTCCTTTTGCTCGCGGATCTGGGTGATGAGCTCCTTTTCGCGGAGCCACTGTGCGCGCATCGTGTCGCGGTGCTCCTGAAGCTCGGAGAGCTCCTTCTCCAGATCTTCGAGGCGCTTCTTGCTCGCGTCGTCCTTCTCCTTCTTGAGCGCCTGCCGCTCGATCTCGAGCTGCGTGAGCTTTCGCTCGACGGTGTCGATCGGCGCGGGAAGTGAGTCGATCTCCATCTTCAAGCGTGACGCCGCTTCGTCCACGAGGTCGATCGCTTTGTCCGGCAAGAAGCGGTCGGTAATGTACCGGTGGCTCAGCGTCGCGGCCGCGACGATCGCAGAATCTTGAATGCGGATGCCATGGTGAATCTCGTAGCGCTCTTTGAGCCCGCGGAGAATGCCGATCGTGTCGGGGACCGAGGGCTCGCCAGCGAAGACCGGCTGGAACCGCCGTGCGAGCGCAGCATCCTTTTCAATGCGCTTGCGGTACTCATCGAGTGTGGTCGCGCCAACGCATCGCAGCTCACCGCGCGCCAACGCTGGCTTGAGCATGTTGCTCGCGTCCATCGATCCTTCTGCCGCACCCGCTCCGACCAGTGTGTGGAGCTCGTCGATGAAGAGAATGATCTCGCCCTTCGCCGACTCGATCTCCTGTAGCACCGCTTTGAGGCGCTCCTCGAACTCGCCGCGGTCCTTCGACCCCGCGACCATCGCGCCGAGGTCCAGTGCCAGAAACTTCTTGTTTTGAAGGCCTTCCGGCACGTCTCCTTGAACGATACGGTGTGCGATCCCTTCGGCGATCGCGGTCTTGCCGACACCGGGCTCGCCGATGAGCACCGGGTTGTTCTTGGTGCGCCGCGAGAGGACCTGCATGACGCGGCGAATCTCTTCGTCACGCCCGATCACCGGGTCGGTCTTACCTTGCCGCGCCGCTTCGGTGAGGTCGTTCGTGTACTTCTCGAGCGCCTGGAACTTCCCCTCCGGGTCCGGGTCGGTCACGCGTTGGCTACCACGAACCTCTTGCACGGCTTGCAGCAGCTTCGCGCGATTGACGCCTTGTGCTTCGAGCGCTTTCTTCAACTGGCTGTCGTTGTACGCCGCGAGGAGGACGTGCTCGGCAGACGTGTACTCGTCCTTGAGCGCCTCTGTTTCTTTCCAAGCGTTGTTGAGCACGTCGCGAAGCCGCGACGAGATCCCGGGTTCTGCGCCGCCCGCAACTTTCGGCATGCGATCGAGGACTGCGCCGAGCGCGCGAATCAGACCCTGCAGATCCGCGCCTGCTTTCTCGAGAATTGCGGGCGCGAGCCCCCCCGCCTGAGCGAGAAGGTCGAGCAACAAATGCTCCGGATACACCTCAGGATTAGCTCGATCCGCAGCATTTTGCTGGGCCGCAACCAAGGCCTCGCGCGTCTTCGTCGTGAGTCTGTCGAGTCGCATTTCAACTCAAGTTAAGCACGGCGAAGGGTGCGTCAATAGTTAGACAGCAGTCGAAAACAGGGCAATAACGGCCGGGTGCGTACGATGATTCTTTCCACTGCCGCCGCCCTGGTCATTGCGTTGTGTACGTCTTGCAAGACCGAATCGGCACCTACGGGTTTCGAGTCGCCCAGTGCCACGATCGACTCGCTCTTCCGCGCGTACGGCGTCCAAGATATCTCCCAAGAGGAGGCACGACGGCGGCTTCAAGCCCGCGAGCGATTCGAGCTCCTAGACAAGCAACTCTTTCAGAATTGCTTCTCGGACTGGCAGGGAGAACACGATCACGCGCTCGGTGGATTTGTGTTCGGGCAGCTCGTGGCCGCTAAAGAGGAGCTCCAGATCGCGGTCGAGGACGATACCGCCCGGGTGCGCGCAGCATCCGCGTCGCCGGAGCTCCAAGCAATGGTTCTCGTCAAGCAGCGCGGGGGATGGAAGATCGACCTGCGACAGAGCGTGCCTCCCAAGATCCGGCAGAGCCTCTACGAGGTGTATCGGCGCGCCCGCAGAGCCGAGCGGCAAGCTCGCTAGTATTCGTAGTCAACGAATCATGAATGGTGTGACGTCGACCGGTTCGCCCGGCGTGGCCGCCTTCAGGGCGTCCCGCATCATCAGAAGCTCTCGGGCGTGGGGATTCAGAGCTAGGCCTGCGCCGACGGTCCGGAGCGCCGCGTTGATGTCACCAACCCCTGCAAAATAAAGGGAATCCGCGTAGTGCCGCCAAAGCAGCTGTGTCTTTGTGTGCTCCTCGATCGGCCGCCCGATGCGTTGGTAGAGGTCACCCCAAAGCTTCGCGTGCGTGTGCATGGCTCGGGCCTCGTCGGTCTCCGTCGTGTCCGCGGTCAACACCCGGTGATACAGATGTTCGGGGACCAAGAGATCCATCATGTCTTGTGTCACTCGCACGTCCATCTCGATGTACAACGGTCGAAGGGCCGCCAGGCTTTGGAGCTCCGCAACGCTCAGCGTTCCGTCGAGCACATAGCTTCGCAACAATGGCGTCAGCTCCGGTTCGTTCTTCACGAAGCGATCCACCAGGCTTGGATAGGTCAGCAACGGAAGCGGGATCATCGTCACGTCGGGTCGATTGAGCTCCTCGGTTTCACCACCCCAATAGCGAAAGATCGTCTGCGGATTGTGAACGAGGATAATCGAACGAGGGGGCAATGCGCGACGCAGGCCATCATCGAACACGTCGGTGTCTACGAAGTTGGCGAGCGTCGATGCGTCCGACGAACGGATGAACTGAAACGAAGCCGCGAGCGCGAGGATCAATCCGAGCGCGGGTGCGAGGCGGGGCCTATTCGGTACGGCCTCAGCAAGCGCAGAGAGCAAGACGCCAATCGCGAAGATCGAGAAGACCGCGAGCGCCGCGTACGACAGCATGAGGTACGCCAGTGCGTCGGGGTTGCCGCGAATGAAACCAAGAGCGGCGCGCCCAAGCGCGTAAACCACCCATATCGTGAGCCAGAAAAGACCGTATTTTCGCGAAGATTTCACCCGGAGCATGAAATACGCTCCCAGCAGCGCGACGACGAGGGTCACGACATGAAGATCTTCGCCAGTCACCAGCAAGACGTTGGCGAAGCGCTCACCAAAAGGCGCCACCGCGTCAGGCGAGAGGCTCTTCTGAAAGGCCTCTGCCGTGACGACCCAGAGGAAACGTCCCGGGGTCGACGGGTTCCCGAGATTCAAGAACGGTTCCCGAAGCGCACGCAGCGGCAAATACAGATAGGTGAGCAGGCCCGCGCTCAGAAATCCTGCGGACCACGCAAACGGCCGCCATCCCCACGCGCGCCAGATACCGACGAGCAACCATAGAGACGGAACGACGGCAAGCACTGCGAGGTAATGATGGTTGGCAAGCGCCAGACCCAGTGCCAACGCGGCATGATAGAGCGGCCGAACGTCGCCCCCCGGCCCCGAAAGCGAAACCCGAAGCAGTCGTTCCATGGCAATACACAAGAGGGCCGCTTGAAGCGCGTACACTTCGGGCCGCACGGCCTGAAACCACCACGCCTGGGTTCCGACCACCCACCAGGTCGCGGCCAACGCGAGCGGGAACCGCAACGCGTCGCCGATCACACCGCTCACCTTCAAGGTGCTTTCGAAGGCAAAGAACAAAGCCACGGCAGCCACCGCGCCGAGCAGCGCGCAGACCAACGCTACGCGGAAGGAAAGCGCCCCGATCGGCGCGAGATTCGCAGCGCCGAGGACGATCGAAGCCAGCGGATGGCCGGGCGGGTGGGAGATCCCAAAGTCCGCAGCCGCAGCGACAAACTCCCCACCGTCGAGCCAGTGAGCGTATCCCGACGCCGTGCTCACATAGATGAACAGCGGTGGAACGCCCGCTAACAGGGCTTTCATGAAGTTCGAGCGCAAAGCTCCGCCATGATCGACCGACAGCACCAACCCGGTCAAATCTACGCACCAAACCACACGTCCGTCGGGAGCCGTCCTCCGGTGTTATGGCCAATGTCGCCAGTCGAGGGTTCGCGCATCTGTGCCATAGTTCGCCGATGCCGAAACGCGCAACGAAGCTCTGGCTGATGAAGAGCGAGCCCGGAACGTACTCCATCGACGACTTACAGCGCGACCGCACTGAACCGTGGGACGGCGTACGGAACTACCAGGCTCGGAACTTCATGCGCGACATGGCCCAGGGCGACCTGGCGATCTTCTACCACTCTAGCGCGAGTCCCCCCGCTGCCGTCGGCGTGTGCCGCATCTGCCGCGAGGCGTATCCTGACCCAACGCAATTCGACAAGAAGAGCCCGTACTACGACCCCAAGTCCAAGAGGGAAGACCCACGGTGGTGGTTGGTCGACGTCGAGTTCGTCGAGAAGTTCGCCGAGCCAATTTCGCTCCAGGCCTTGAAGGACGATTCATCCCTCGAGGGGATGCTGGTGACGCAGAAAGGCTCTCGCCTATCGGTGCAGCCGGTGGACAAGGGGCACTTTGAGCGCGTGTTGAAGATGGCGGGGGCGAAGAGCAAAGTGCGCTAGCACCTTCAGTGCCAGTGCCAGTGCCAGTGCCAGTGCCAGTGCCAGTGCCAGTGCCAGTGCCAGTGTCAGACCCAGAGGTCTTCTGCGCTCACGCCTCCAGCGGTCACCGTGAGCCTGACATGGTGCCGCCTCTTCGCACCGTTCACTTTGCGGTGCCGGGGGACCTCGGCGGCGTTGACGTACAGCACGCCGTCCTTTTCCATTTGGGCCGGCCGACGCCTTCCGGACTTCGTCTTCCGGTGCATGTGTCCCGCCACCGTTGCGAGCACCTTCCGTCCGTTGGTGTTGGCATACCGGACCGCCTCCTCGAGATCACGGTCGCCCCAGTCCTCTTCCTTTCGGCGAAAATCGCAGCCCCAGATCGAGTCGGCGCGGTCACCTAGGCCGGAGGGACCGTTGTGAGCGAGGAAGAGGATCGGCGCCTCGTCGCAAGCGTCGACCAGCGATTTCAGGCGTGCGATCGAGGACTCCATCGAATCGATGCCGTACGCTTTGACCAAGTAGCGAAGGCAGGCCAGGCGCCGGCCGCCGATCGAATGCGGTCGGCCAACGACGACGTTGAGCGGAATGCCAGCAGGGGTAAGGCGGCGCCGGCTGTAGGCGACGAGCTCAACGTCACCGAGTGCTTTGTGGAGGCTCGCGCAGCGGCGGGTTTGCCCCCGACAGAACACGTCGCGGAACCGATGCGCGCGGGGCACGATCTCCGCGCCGAGTTGCAACGCATGCAAGCCATCGTGGTTGCCAGGAATGCACATGGCAGGCACGCGAAGCTTTCGAAGCGAACGCATGACGCGATGCCCGCGAACTCGCGTGTAGCCGGAGAGGTCGCCAACGAAGAGCAGCAGGTCGTATCCACCGCGGTTGAAGAAAGCTACGTCTTCATCGTCCCAAAACAGATGAACATCACCGACTACACCGATCGTGGCCGCTTGCGTGGCACCGTCGTTCATGGGACGGAACTTAGCCGACGTGGAGCAACGCGCGAGCGGGAAGAGACCATACGATGACGCCTCCCACCATCCAGCGCCGTGAGCCTGCCTTGGTGCTGGTTCTCAGCATCGTCACCTTCGGGATCTATCTCCCGTTTTGGTATCACGGCATCTACGAAGATCTCCAGTCGCTCGATGGCCGCACACCGACGGGTCACGGTTTTTGGCTCGACTTCTTGTTCGTGATCCTCACGTTCGCCATCTATGGCATCTGGGTCGACTATCAGATCTCCTTGCAGATCGCGCAGTTTGAAGAGCGCAATGGGCTCGGCCCAGTTCAAGATACTTCGGTTATCGCGATCATCCTCGACGTGGCGTCGTACTTCACCGCGTTCTTCACCAACTTCGTCACGAGCGCGATTCAGCAGGACCAGATCAATCGAGTCGTCGAAAAGCTGGGAACGCGCCTTACGAGCGACGCTGGGGCCCCAGTCTAGTTGCCGATAGGCCTCCTTGCGGGCTGCCTGCTACGCTCCGGGGCGATGCCCGAGATCGCCGATGCCCTTCGCGACACGCTGCTCTCCCTCACTCGGATTCCGAGCCCGATTGGAGAGGAAGCGCAGCTGTGCGACCACGTCGAGGACCGACTCTCGCGTAGTTTGGGCGTTGATACGATTTCGCGCTTCCATGACAGCCTGATCGTTCACGCGGCACAGCGGAGCGACGCGCCGCGCATTGCCCTCGTCGGGCACCTCGACACGGTCCGCACTCAGCACGACGGACCGCCCCGAATCGAAGGCAACCGGCTTTACGGAGCCGGCGCCGCCGACATGAAGTCCGGGTTGGCGATCATGATCGAGCTGGTCGAGCGCCTCGATCTCGCTGTACTCCCCTGCGACTTGACGCTGATCTTCTACGAGCGCGAAGAAGGGCCATTCGATGAAAACCGTCTCGGACC
The DNA here is from genome assembly GCA_937984275.1 of uncultured bacterium. Taxonomy (GTDB): domain Bacteria; phylum Myxococcota_A; class Polyangia; order Polyangiales; family Houyiibacteriaceae; genus SG8-38. Next base: position 11,828 of record CALJYC010000154.1, read on the forward strand.
GATCCTCGACGCATACCCCGACCTGCACGAGCTCGACCTCGCAGTTTGTCTCGAACCGAGCGACAACCAAATGCAGTTAGGGGCGATGGGCTCGGTTCACGCGACCCTCACGTTCCTCGGACGCACGGCGCACAGCGCGCGGCCATGGCAAGGTGACAACGCGCTCTACAAAGCAGCCAATTTCATCGGCACGCTCGAGCAGCGAGACCCGCATGACGTCGAGCTCGACGGTTACATCTTTCGGGAGGTGATGACACCGACTGTCATTCATGGTGGCGGGCCGCGCAACGTCGTCCCAGGCCAAGCCGAGCTCAACGTCAATTATCGCTTTGCTCCGGGGCGCACGCCCGAGCAAGCGTTTGCGGAGTTGCGGGAGCTCGTGGGAGACGACTGCGAGGTCCAAGCAACCGATTTGTCACCCGCAGGTCATCCACACGCCAAGGACCCTTACGTCCAGCACCTGATGACGTGCGGGGTCAACGGCGTCCGCAGCAAACAAGCATGGACCGATGTCGCCCGATTTGACGCGATCGGCGTGCCCGGCGTCAACTTGGGGCCTGGCACGGCGGCGCAGGCGCACCAGCCGAACGAATACACCGAGCTCGACCATCTGGTGGACGGCTACGCGATATTCGAACGCTTCTTCACCAAGAAGGAAAACAGCCCGCTGTACTAACGGGGCGCGCGACTCCTCGTTATTTCTTGCACTCGCCAAAGGCCTTGAACGACCGAGAGGGCGAGTTGTTGCGAACGATCACTTCGCCCGTGCCTTTCGGACCCACCGAGACTGACTGCTTCGGCGAGGGGTCCACGTCCGTCCACACTTGGCATTGCAGCGAGACATCGCACCGATTGGTCACGATGACGATGTGCTTGTATGCGAGCGCGCCGTAGCGGGCTTCGCCGTGAACGCTGTAACAGTTCTTGATGTCATCCCCGCCCTCTCCCTGACCCAGTGCCGGCAGGGTGGTGGCAAGAACGAGGAGGGCGGCGAACACGAATCTAGCGACGACTTTCATAATGCCTCACATTGTCAGGGAATGAAGACGCACCGCAAGTTCTCGCTATTCATCCTCTGGGTCCTCGTTTGCGGGTGCCCCAAGCATTCACCTGTCGACCCTGAGCTCGAGCGCACCGAAGCGGAAGAAATCGACGCCCAAGCCGAGCTCGAAGCCGCCTGCTACGACGGTGACCCAGAAGCCTGCGACGAGCTAGGCCACTAACCAGCAATTAACCCTTTCAAAAAGGGGTCAGACCCCTTTTTGGCTACTCCAGGGTTTTGATTTTGAGCTCTAGGAGCTGCTCGGGGTCGACTCGGTTGGGAGCTGCGGTCATCAGGTCGTTGGCTCTTTGTGTCTTGGGGAACGCGATGACGTCGCGGATCGATTCCGTTTCGGCGGCCAGCATTGCGATGCGGTCCATGCCGAAGGCGATGCCGCCGTGGGGCGGGGCGCCGAAGGTGAGTGCGTCGAGGAGAAAGCCGAACTTCTCGCGAGCTTCGTCATCGCTGAGGCCGATGACGGCGAAGACCTTCTTTTGAACTTCTGGGTCGTGGAGACGGATTGAACCGCCCGCGATCTCAAAGCCGTTGAGCACGAGGTCATAGCGATAGCAAAGCACCTTACCGGGGTCGCTCTCGAGCAATTCGATGCACTCGTCGTGCGGACGCGTGAAGACGTGGTGAGCGGCTTCCCATCGCTTCTTCTCTTCGTTCCGCTCGAACAAAGGCGGATCGACAACCCAGAGGAAGTTCCATTCTCCGGCGCTCCCGGTCTCGGGCATCATGCCGAGCTTGCGAGCGACGTGCAGACGGAGATTGGCCATGACGGTGTGAACCTTCGCCGTCGGGCCGAACTGGAAGAAGATCAGGTCTCCGTCCTTCGCGTCGACGGCCTCGTTCACCGCCTTGCGGAAGTCGGGTGTGACCATCTTGGCGAGTGGACTCTGCAGCCAGTTGCCTTCACCGTCTACCTTGGCGCGCGCCAGGCCCTTGGCGCCCATCTGTCGCACGTACTTTTCGAGCGCGTCGAGATCTTTTCGGGAGAATCCGTGACCCGAAGGCACCACCATCGCTTTCACGATTTCCGTCGGGAGATCCCGCCGATACGCGCCCTCGTTGAACTTCTTCGCAATGGGTTCCAGCATGCCAATGCCGCCGCCATCATGCTCCACAGTCAGGTCGGTGATATCGGTGTGCTCCATCGCGAAGCGCATGTCCGGCTTATCGTTGCCAAAGCGCTCCATCGATTCCGCAAACGGGAGTCGAGGGAACTCTCCACTCGGGAAGCGTTCGAGCAGGTCGATGCCCAGCGCCTCTTTCCAAAGCCGAAACACGAGCCCTTCGAGCACCTTGAACAGGTCGTCCTGATTGATGAACGACATCTCGACATCGATCTGGGTGAACTCGGGCTGCCGATCGATCCGCAGATCCTCGTCCCGAAAGCAGCGGACGATCTGGTAGTACTTGTCGTAGCCGGCGCACATCAACAGCTGCTTGTAGAGCTGCGGGCTTTCGGCCAGCGCGTAGAAATGACCGCCGTAGAGCCGCGACGGAACCAGGAAATTCCGCGCGCCGCCCGGTGTGTACTTCACCATGAAGGGCGTCTCGACTTCGAGAAAACCGCTCTCCTGGAAGTAGTTGCGGGCCTCATGGTTGAGCTTGCTCCGCATGATCAGATTCTTCTGCAGAGCGGGGCGCCGCAGATCGAGGTAGCGGTACTCGAGGCGCTTGTCCTCACCGGTCGTGATTTGGTCTTCGATTTCGAAGGGCGGTGTCTCGGCCTTGTTGAAGATCGTCGCTTCGAGCGCGATGACCTCGATCGCACCAGTCGCGAGCCGCGGATTGCGAAGGCTCGTGCCGTCATCCTTGCTGCCACGGTCGCGAACCTTGCCGCGCACTCCGAGCACCCACTCGGATCGCGCGCGGTCTGCGGTTTCGAACGCTTCTTTGTCCGTGGTCTCCGGGTCGAACACCACTTGGGTCAGCCCATCGCGGTCACGCAGGTCGATGAATATGCAACCGCCGTGGTCGCGGCGGTTCTGCACCCAGCCGAAGAGGACGATCTCCTGATCGATGTTCTCTTCTCTCAGTTCACCACAAGAATGCGTACGCTTGAGCTCGTCGATAAAACGGGCCACTTCAGGCCTCCTTCAGCCCGGAAATTTCGGGCAGTGCGGCAAGGTAGCCGCCCCGCCCCCGGCGTCAAGTACGCAAGGATTCCTTCGCATGTACAGGCAGTTGCGCTCCGGCAGCCCGCCGTAGACAATGCGCTCCGGGGACACTCAACCAGTCGAGTGAGGGAGATATGGCTGCCGAAGAGATCGAATGCCACGTGTGCGGTGCGGGCAATCCCAAGGATTCCGAGCGATGCCGATCATGCGGTGCGCGGCTGTCCGAGGTTGCGTCGGAGCTCACCGAAGAGGAGCTGTACGCCCGGCGACACCAGCCCGACGGCTTCGAGATTCGCTGGGTGTTCATTTCGTTTGGCCTCTTCCTCGTGATGGCCGCGCTCGCGCTGGCGCTTCTGCCCCTGGTGATCCCAGTGTACGACCCCCAGGGCTTCCCGGGCATCGTCATCGCCATCACCCTGTGGTTCCTCGGCGCGGCCGCGATCAATTACGTCTCGCCCGGGAAGAACTTCCTCGAACCGCCGGTCGGAGGATTGCTGGCTGCGATCCCGACCATGATCTTCCTGTCGAGCATCGCGGATGTCTACCAGCTCTCCACCGGCGCGTATGTGCTCGGAACCTTGATGGCCACGATGATGGCGCTCATGGGGGCGTTCGTCGGTAACCTCCTCCGCGGCGATCAGCCCAAGCCACGGCCCCAGAAGAAGCCCTCGCGCCGGCCTAAAGCCGCATAGCCGTCACAGGCGCAGACGAATCCCAAAGCCTGGAATTAGAACGAAACCGCCACGGTCGAGTGACGCTCCCGCATGATCGATGAACCAGTATTCGTACGCGGCGGTCAGCTCGATGAGTGCGTGAATCCGCCGAACGCCAAGGGCCATGCCGATCACCGGCCCCGCTCGCAGACCCGCCCCACTGGCCTTCTGTTCGGACCCGTCAACTTGGAAGTCGCCGAAGACATACTCTCCGCTGCCGCGTGCGCCGATCCAAATCTCGTAGACGCCACCGATCTCGACGCCGTATACAAACGGCACCTCGAACCCAACGCGGCCCCCGCTTCCAGACTGGTCGCGGTCCGGAATCCAACCGCCGTAGGGTGCGAGTCCCACGACCAGGCTCGACCGGGTCGTTCCCTCTTGGAGCACGCGCTCGTAACGCGCTTCGGCTCGAACCGTCGCGCCGGACACCATCAGACCGAGGTCCCAGTTCTCCGCGATCCCGTAGCGGCCGTATGCCATCGGCACCACACCACCCGCATCCGCGGCGTACCGGTACTCCGATTCGCCGGGATCGAGAACTGCCGGGTCCCTGAGATCACCGAGCGGTACGCGCGCCGCGCCCCCGAGGCCCAGGTCGGTTCGGTTCTTGGGGGTCGTAGAGGCGCCGCTCATCGCCGGAACTGCCGTTGCGCAGCCGCCCAAGGCTCCGAGCGACGCGAGCACGAGAGCGAGCTCAGTCCACCTCACGGTAGCGTTCGTAGCTTAACTTTGGGTTTTCGGGGATCTTTTGCGTCCGGGGGGGCGTCGCGGTCGCCTCGGGCGTCGATGAAGTCGGCCATCAGGTCGTAATCTGCCGCGTCGGTCACCAGGACCCGCCGGATCTCGCCCGCCCGCGCCGTTCCGTTTGCCAGGTAGACGCTCCCGTCGACCTCCGGCGCTTGGCCCCACCACCGGCCCTGCAGCAGCCATTCGCTTTCATCGCTGATGCCTTCGACGAGCACATCGAGCTCCGTGCCGACACGCAGGTCCAGCCGTCCTCGACTGATCGGCCGCTGTATATCCATCAGCTCCGCATGCCTCGCTTCGGCGACTGCCGCGTCGACGGCGCCCGGCATCTCACCACTACGCGTGCCGTCTTCCGGCGAGTAGAGAAACACGCCCACATGATCGAGCTCGGCCCATTCGACGAACTTGCGAAGCTCGTCGAAGTCTTCGTCGGTTTCGCCGGGGTGACCAACGATGAACGTGCTTCGAAACACGAGGTCGGGAATTGCGCGCCGCAATCGCTCGACCACCTTGTACATCCGGTCGCCGCCGTGACCTCGCCGCATCGCGCGCAGCATGTTGTCGGACGCGTGTTGAAGCGGCATGTCGATGTAGGGAAGCACCTTGTCATGCTGCGAGAGCACCTCGACCAAGGGGTCGGTGAGCTTTTCGGGGTAGAGGTAGTGGGCCCTCACCCAGCGAATCCCCTCGACATCGCTCAGTGCGGCCAGCAGTTCAGCCAGCGACTCTCGCTCCACGAGGTCACGGCCATACGCAATCGTGTCCTGGCTGATCAGATTCAGCTCGACGACCCCCGCGGCCGCGAGTCGCTCGGCCTCGCGGACCAGATCTTTGATGGTTCGCGACCGTTGCTTGCCCCGGAACGAAGGGATCGCGCAGAAGCTGCATTCGCGGTTGCACCCCTCGGCGATCTTCACGTAGGCGCGGTGCGTGTTGCCGGTGAGGACGCGAGGGTCGTCGGCCCGCATCGTGTAGTGCGCGGGGTTACCGACCAGCATCCGATCACCGGCGCCGCCAAGCACCCGCTTCAGCTTCAACATGTCGCTCGACCCGAGGAAGTGGTCGACCTCGGGAAGGTCGCTAGCGAGCTCCTCGGGGTAGCGCTGCGAGAGGCAGCCCGCGACGACCAGCTTGTCGCAGGTGCCGCTTTCCTTGTGGGCGCTCATCTCCAAAATTGTGTTGATCGACTCCTCTTTGGCCGGGCCGATGAAACCGCAGGTATTGATGACGATCACCTCGGCCTCCGCTGGGTCCTGCACCACCTCGAAGCCCGACTGGTCGCTCACCCCGAGCATGACCTCCGTGTCGACGCGGTTCTTCGCGCATCCGAGCGACACGAAATGAATGGTCCGAGGCTCCCCCATCTCGCCTGATTACTGGGTAATTCCCCGTCCGGCTACCCGGCCGCAGAGGATGCGGGCACCGGATTCCGGCTCAATTTGCCTCCCCCGTAGATTGCCGTATAAGGGCCGCCTCGCGCGGACCGGGCAAAAGCCCAGGGATTTCGTGCCAGGAGCCTTATAGATGTCTCGATACACAGGACCACGGGTAAAGCGCATGCGAGCGCTCGGCATCGACCTGCCCGGCCTTTCG
>CALJYC010000155.1 GCA_937984275.1 uncultured bacterium
GCCGACTCGAAAGAGTCGGCTCTTCGTCTTTAACCCCTCGATAAAGTAAAGGGGTCAGACCCCTTTGTTAAAGGGTTAACCCTTTTGAAAAGGGGTCTGACCCCTTTTATTGGATGGGGGCGGTTAGGCGGGCGAGTCGGACGCCCAGGCGGAAGTACCATGGCTTTCGATTGTACTCGCCCTCCTCCATGAGCCTCGAACGTTTGAAGTCGTCTTCGAACATGTGCTCGACCTGGGTGACGAAGGTTGGGTCGGTGATGGCGGCGGTGATCTCGAAGTTCAGGCGGAAGGAGCGGTTGTCGAAGTTGGCGGTGCCGATGGTCGCTACCTGGTCGTCGATCAGCATGGCCTTTTCGTGGAGGAAGCCATCTTGGTAGCGGTAGAACTTGGCTCCCGTTTGGCCTGCATCGTCGAAATACGAGTACGCGGCCAGGTAGACCAGCAGGTGGTCGGGTTTGTCGGGGATTAGGATGCGCACGTCTACTCCGCGAAGGCCTGCTAGCTGCAGCGCCACGATGACCGAGTGCTCGGGAACGAAGTACGGGCTCGCGATCCAAATTCGCTCTTTGGCGGAGTTGATCGCGTGGACGAACATCAGGTTGCAGGTTTCGAGCTCGTCGGCAGGACCAGTTGGGATGATCAGGACGCGCGCGTCGCTGCCATCCGACGCCGATTGAGCCGTCCAGTTGAGCTTGGGGAGCGTCTCGGTCGCCCAGTACCAATCCTCCATGAACGAGATCTGCGCCTTCAGGACCGCAGGCCCCTCGATTCGAACATGCGTATCTCGCCAATGACCGAACTTCGGGTCCTTGCCGAGGTATTCGTCGCCGACATTGTGTCCCCCGATCCACGCCTCTCGCCCGTCGGTGACTACGATCTTGCGATGATTCCGAAAGTTGAGCTGGAAGCGGTTCCGGCGCCCCTTGCGCGTGTTGAACTCGTTGACTTCCACCCCCGCATCCCGGAGCTCCTTCCTGTAACTGTTGGGCAGATCGTGGCTGCCAATTTCGTCGTACAGGAAGTACACGCGCACCCCCTGCGTGGCTTTGGCGAGGAGGTGGTCCTTGAGTGCGCGCCCAAGGCCGTCGTCGTGGACGATGTAGAACTGGACCAAGACGTACTCCTTGGCCTCGTCGATTCCCCTCAAGATGCTCTTGAATGTGGCATCCCCATCGATGAGCAGCTCGACCTGGTTCCCGCCGAGGACGGGCATATCGGCCAGCCCTTCGGCCGCGCTCGCGGCTTCTGCCCGATCCGCGTCCGGGACACGATAGCGAGCCACCGTCTCGATCGCTGCCCGCTCGATTTGCTCGTTGAGCACATCGGTGTTCCGCCTAGCGACGACGTAGCCCTCGAACTTGCTACGCCCGAACACCCAATAGGCTGGCACAGCGAGGTACGGAAACGTGTTGAGGCACACCGCCCAAGCGATGGCACCTTGCGAGGTGCGCGTGCTCATCACCGCGTGGATCGACGAGGTCAACCCCATCACATGAAAGAGCACGACCAATACGGTAATCATTCGTCCCTTCCTCACTTTCGGCGGTTGTGGCGGGCCCGCAGACATAAGAAGCCTCGCTTGTTATCGGCTCGCTGGTCTTCTGTCTAGGGCGCTTTGTTGGCTCGCTTACCCCGGTCGGCTGACTCGTGTCGAACGCCGAATCCCAGTGGCGCAACCTGTGCAGCGATCGCGAATTTTGGCGCAATCCTGTCACCATTCGCCTGCGGTCCGATGCAGTGGTCGCCCTGACGCCTCTTTCTACAAACGCCATAAAATTAGCTGGTTACGGTGCTTCCGTATCTGCTCGCGCTGGCTGGTCCGTAACTTGCAGTAGTAGGGAGTGGAGGTTCGCATGCCTCGATTCTTCACAGTGCTCTTTCTGGGTGCGATCGTGTTCTTTTATTCGAACCGCGCGACCGCCGATACGGCACTTGACGCCGTGACGATCGAGGGCGTCCAAGAGGTGAAGGCACGCTTTGAGCCTCCTGCACGTGAGATAGCGCCGAAGACATTGTGTTGTCCTTCGCTCTCCTCACCATCTTGCTATTTCGCCGTCGGCGCATGGGCGCGCGGCACTAGACCCTTAGGCACTGAACCGGGAGGAACGTCATGACTACTCAAAAACTCATATCTCGAACCTTGATTGGGCTCGCGATAGGCTTTGGGTTCATATGGGCTGGCACTGCGCTGGCCGACACGCCCGTGCCTCCTGGTCCCGGCGTCGTCATTGACGTGACCGGAGTCGAAGAGCCTGCTTCACCAGATCCCGACAACAACTGCACAGGGACCGACCCGGTTACATGTCCTACCCTGCGAGAAGCGATCATGTTCGCCAACGGCAACACCGCGACGGACGGAACGCAGACACAGGATACGATCGTGCTTCCGGAAGGAACCTACGTGCTCACGATCGAGGGTGCGGACGAGACGTTCGATCCCGTTGGCAACCCCGACGAGGCTCCTGCTGTCACCAACGCGCCCGATGCCAGCGTGGGTGACCTGGATCTCACCGAATCCGTCATCATCCAGGGTGCCGGGTCGGCGCTAACGACGATTCAATGGGACGACGCAACGACGGTCAAGGACCGTATTTTCCACGTCTACGATCCGACGGAGGATATCTTCGCTGAGATCCGCGGATTGACGGCCCGCAACGGAGAGCTGCTCGCTGAGTCCTTGGGCCAAGGCCCGCCGTCTGATCTGGGTCCCCTAGACACCGAGTGGCGCGGCATGCGTGCCGGAGCCGGTATCGCGATGGGACCCGCCGCGACATCGGTTCTCAACGACCCCAACAAGGAAGGCGGGCCGGACAGTTCGCAAGGTGGGGAGGGCGGCAGCCAGAAGCCGGACGATCCCGGCGATGAGACCGGCGGCAGCTACGAGCTGGAGCTGAGCGACGTCCAGATCTCCGACAACGCGACCGATGGCGACGGCGGCGGTCTTTACAACGCTGGCCCGGTGACCGCCAACGAAATCGTGGTCGCCGGCAACACGTCGGGCAAGAACGGCGGCGGCATCTACAATGAAGGGGAGTCGCTCATCGAGCGCAGCACGATCGCAGACAACGTAGCGGAGGGCGGCGGTGGAATGTTTGTCACCGGCAACCCAGCTACGTCGTTGCGCGTCAACAGCACGACCTTCAGCGGAAACACGGCCGTTGGCGGCGGCGCCATCAGTGGCCGCGTGGTTGAGATCAACCTGACCAACTGCACCGTCAGCGGAAACACGGGTTCCGATGTGGGTGGCGGTGTTTACTCGAATGGCAAGGTCAACCTGGTCAACTGCACGGTCGTCGAAAATGACGCGGGTGGTGACCAGCCGGGCGGCGGCGCCGGCATCAACCTTTTCAACTCTGGCAACGTTAGCATGACGCTCGTCAATACCTTGCTGTCCGGCAACCTTGGGGGAGCCGAAAACCCTCGTGACGCCAACTGCGGTTGCACGGGGAGTCAGGCGACCTGCGTCGACGGCATGGCCAGAAAGATCGAGACTCTAGGTCACAATCTTTCGGATGACGCGACTTGCAATCTGGATGGAGAAGGTGACCAGGACGACGTCGACGATGCGGTCATCGGAGCCTTGGCAGACAACGGTGGGCCAACCTTGACTCATGCGTTGCTCGAGGGAAGCCCGGCTATCGATGCGGGCGACGACGATGAGTGCCCGAACAACGACCAGCGCGGAAGCATCCGGCCAGCTGACGGCGACGGGGACACGACGAAGGTCTGCGACATCGGTGCCTTTGAGCTGTTTCCGGTGCACATGGGCCTACACATCGAAAACCTGACTGCACCAGACCAAGTGTACAGAGGCGAGACGGTGCCGATCGTGGTCACAGCCCACCACACCGGTATCGATCCCGTCACCAGCGTTGTGCTGACCACCACGATCTCGGCTGAGCTGAGCATCGTGGCGGCGACGTACAACCTCGACGGAGGCGATCCGGAGCCTTGCACGCAGGCGGACACCGTCGTGACCTGCACGATTGGCACGATGGCGCAAGATCAGGTCGCCACGGCGAACATCGAAACCACCGCCGAGAGCGTTGGGAGCGCGACCATCGAAGCGGTGGTGGCCTCACCCGATGACGACGGCGACAGCGCTGGCGCTGACGTGATGATTCTCGGCATCGTGGACATGCAGTTGGAAGCGAGCGCCGAAGAGTCGACCGTGACTGTAGGCGGCGAGATGATCGTGACCGCTAGCGTCACCAACAACGGCCCGGACGACGCAACGAGTGTTCGGGTCACCAGCGAGTTGCCGGACGGCACGACCTTCGTGTCGGCGACTCCAGACACCGGGAGCTGCGTCGCTAGCGACGAAGGTATCCTCGATTGCGAGCTCGGTGATATGGCCGCCGATGGGCCGAGCGTGGATGTCGTGTTGGTCTTGACAGCCGACGTCGCGGGAATGGTCGACGTGATCTTGAGCGCCGGTGCGGACGAGACCGATCCGGACGTCGAGAACAACACGGGCAGCACCGCGATCACCGTCAATGAGCCTGGCACCGACGGCGGCTGCAGTTGCGGCGTGCAAACGCCAGCTTCGACGGCGGGCAATGGCCTGCTGGTCGCTCTCTGTGCGCTGTTCCTGCTCCGTCGCAAGAGGCGGTAAACACTAGGTTCGAACCTGAAGCCCCTCCCTCGGGAGGGGCTTCCTGCAATTGGTCCGCGATCTTCTGATACAACTCCAAAGGGAGAGTGATGTCGATGCGAAGCAAGCTCGCGGAGATGAAGCTCGCCAAAAGCGCTGCTCAGTAGATGACGGAGAATCGGGGCCTGGTGGTTGCCGCGACCGCCCTGCCCGCAAGCTTTCTGTTTGAGCGGGCACGCGTGACGCGCGATGTGCTTTACGCGCGTGTTGGCACGTCGCGCGAGAAGCTCGGCGCCGTCGGTGCGTTCCCGGAAGTGTGGGACAAAGTCAGGCGGCAGCCAGAGCTCAGGACGGCGACTTCGAGGATCGAGGAAGACGAGGCGCCAACAGACACGCCACGACGCAGCGCGATCTCGCCGGAAGCCTGAGCTTTCGGCCGGCGCTGAAGGTCCCATCTCATCTGTGCTAAGGGGCGAAAGGATGTTTCAGAGTTCTAATCGCGCCTGGCTCGCAATGGCGGCGTTGGCAGTTGGGCTGAGCGCCTGCCTCACGGGCCTGCCTTCGGCGCGCGCCCAGGACGCTCCTCCACAACCTGACGTCGCTGCGCCCGAAGAGCCCAAAGAGGTCACGAGTGCCGACTTCGCGATTCAAGCCAGTGCGGTCGAGGAGCGCCTCTCGCAGATCCACGCCGAGATGTCGGTCATCGATGTTCGGCAGCAGGTCAACGACGCGCTCGATGA
>CALJYC010000156.1 GCA_937984275.1 uncultured bacterium
ACAGGCCGTCGTCGGAGCACGCCTCTCCAAACGGGCAGTTGCAGGAGAAGTCGACGCCGCCGTCTCCGCCAGCACGAGGAGCCGCGGTTGGGGGCACCTCCCCGCAACCGGCCACGACGATCCAAACCAAGACCAGCCAGCACGATGACCGCATGATTTGAAATATAGGTGTAATATTACACTCATGCTAGCTCTGTTGGCCCGGTTGCGTTTGGTTTCTGTGTTAGTAGAACATGTTTCACTCAAGGCCCTCTGGGCCCCGCAGCAACAGGAGCAAATCGATGGCCATCGTCGAACCACTTTCCCCAACCGCCGAGGGGCGCCGCCGGCTCGGGATTCGCAGCCCGGCGACCCGTGAGCCGGTCGGCGAAATCGTCGTCAACAGCCCGGCGGACGTGGAGGGCGCGATCGCAAAGGCACGCGACGCGCAACTGGAGTGGGCCCGTGTGCCGGTCGCAGAGCGCGCTCACATCATCCGTGGCGCGATCGATGTGCTCGTCGAGAAGCGCGAAGAGGTCGTGAAGACGATCATCGGCGAGACCGGCAAGACGCACCTCGAGTCGCTCATCATGGAGGTTCTTCCAAGTTGCGACTACATCAACTTCTGGTGCGGCCGCGCGGTCAAGGAGCTCTCCGACGAGAAGCGAAAGCTCCACGGGTACCTCCGTCCGTACAAGAAACTGATCATGCACTACCGACCGCTCGGCGTGGTCGGCATCATCACGCCCTGGAACGGTCCGTTCTCTTTGGCGATGAACCCCACCGTGCAGGCGCTTCTCGCTGGCAATGCCGTCATCTTGAAGCCGTCGGAGGTGGCACCCTACTCGGGTGACTGGGCGGTTCGATTGTTGACGGAAGCCGGCGTGCCCGAAGGCGTCGTGCAGACAGTGCATGGCGACGGCGAAACCGGCGCAGCGCTCGTCAACGGCGGCGTGCAAAAGATTTCGTTCACGGGGAGCGTGCGAACCGGGAAGAAGATCGCTGCGGCCTGCGCGGAGCAGCTCATTCCATGCACGCTGGAGCTGGGCGGAAAAGACGCGATGATCGTCTGCGAAGATGCCGATCTCGAGCGAGCCGCAGGTGGCGCGGTCTTCAACTCGATGCTGAATTCGGGCCATGTTTGTATGGGCGTGGAGCGTGTCTATGTAGTCGAAAGCGTCGCCGACGAGTTCGAGGAACGCGTTAAGAACATCGTCAGCGAGCTCCGATACGGCACGGGCGAGGATGTCGACGTTGGCTCGGTGTTCTGGGACCGGCAGATGCCGATCATCGAACGCCACATCGAGGACGCGAGGGCCAAAGGCGCGGAGATCGTCGTCGGCGGAGAGGCCGACACCACCAACGGCCTTTTCTACAAGCCCACGTTCGTACGCAATCTCGATCACACGATGGAGCTCATGCGAGAAGAAACCTTCGGTCCGATCGTGTCGGTGATGCGCGTCGCCGATGAGGAAGAAGCGATTCGTCTCGCCAATGACTCCGCGTACGGACTGAGCGGGAGCGTTTGGACACAGAACATCCAGAAGGGAATCGAGATCGCGAAGCGGCTCGAAACCGGCTCAGTCGTGATCAACGACGCATCGATGGCATACGGGGCGCCCGAGGCGCCCTTCGGAGGCATGAAGGACAGCGGTGTCGGGCAAGTCAACGGCCTTGGAGGCCTTCGCGGATACACCCATCAGCAGCCGATCCTGATCGACCGATGGGCCGCGAAGAAAGAGCGCGTATGGTACCCGCATACCCCTAAATCCGTTGAGGAAATCGACGGCATGATTCGCTTCATTTATGGGGGCGCACTCAAGAAGCTCGGCTTCTTTTCGTAGTCCGAATCATCCCCTATAGTTGAGGCATGACCCGTGCCCGCGATTCGGTCATGCCGTTGGTTCGCAACGGTGTGGACAAGGCCGCGAACCACTTTTCGCGGCTCGGGTATGGCGTGCTGCCGTGGGTCATTCAAAGTTGGCGCCGCGTTCACGTCGAGCACAACGTCCCCTATCGGAATACCCGCAAGCGTTCCCACCTGCTGGACATCTACCGGCCACGGGACGCTGTCGGACGCTTGCCGGCGATCGTCTACATCCACGGTGGGGCATTCTCGATGATGTCCAAGGACACCCACCGGATCATGGCCTACGTCCTGGCCGCGCAGGGCTACCAGGTCTTCAACATCAATTACCGGCTCGGCCCGGTGCATACCTACCCGAAGCCTCTCCAAGATGCGATGGCTGCGCTCGAGTGGGTGCTCGACAATGGCGCCAAGTATGGGGCCGATACCGACCGCCTGGCGATCATCGGCGAATCCGCGGGCGCGAATCTGGCCGCCGCCCTCGCCTACTGTACGACGCACCCGAGGCCTGAGCCTTTCACGCAGAGCATTTTCGAGCGCGACGTGGACCTCGCCTGTGTTGCGCCCTTGTACGGCCTGCTCGACCTGCACGACGTCCGGCGCTTCTGGCGCGACCCGGGCAAGAGCCATCGCATGGCGAGCTGGATCAAGGGCGAGATTCGCGGCACTGCCTACTCGTACCTGGGTCGACGGGTGAAACGAGCCCTTCAGTTTCCGCTCGCCAGCCCCCTGCGCCTATTCGAGAAACCCGCCGTCCCTGGAAGTCGGCCCCTTCCCCCGTTCTTCACCACGGTCGGGACCGCAGACCCGCTGCTGGGCGACACGATCCGCCTCAGCGATGCGCTCCAGCAGCGCGAGACGGAATGCGAGCTGCACGTCTTTCGAGGCGAGATCCACGCATTCAACGTGTTGCTTTGGCGTGCCGCTGCGCGCGAACAATGGGGCGCGCTATTTGATTTCCTCGAGAAGCACATGCACGGCACCGTCGCCGAAGCGCCTGCACAAGCCCCGCACTATATGTCGCTGTCCGAGACGTTCGCCGAGTAGTCGCGGGTTTCCACCACGTCCGCATAGGGGAGCGGCTCGATGGCCCTGCCGCGCTGGCGGGCCCATGCCCGTGTGAACACAGCCCCCATGAGGAAGATCTGCGTGGTGTAATAGATCCACAGAAGCAGGACGATCAACGAGCCAGCGGCTCCATAGATCGAAGCAGGACTCGCATACCCGAGGTAGAGACCGATCAAGAACGAGCCGCCGAGGACGAACAAGCAGGTCACCCCCGCCCCGACCCAGACGTCGCGCCAGGCGATGGTGGCGTCGGGGAGCCAGCGGTAGACCAGAGCGATCAACGGCGCCAAGACCGCAAAGGCGCTCCCAAACTCCGCCAACGTCAACATGTAGCCGCTATCCCCCACCAGATGGGCGGCGGCCGCGGCGCCCGAGTGAAGCAGCACCAAGGCGATCAGCGAGCTGCCAAAAATCAGCACCATCGCAAACGCGAGCAACCTGCGCTCCGCCAGGTGCAGCGTCTCGGATCGACTAGCGTGAACCAGAAGCTTCGGCCGAATCCCCCACATGTGATTGAGCGCGCGCCGCAGCATCGAGAACAGGCGCGCTGAGATGTAGAGCATGAAGACGGCGCCGATGACCGGCGCCGCCCAGCTCGTCGCTTCGTTGCCTAGCTGAACGATCGCTTCGACCAGGAACGTCGCCATGTCATCGCCAAGAAACGCCCCGACTTGCCCGACGAGCTCCTCCCTGGCCTCCGCTTCCGGCATGACCAGCGATGCGATCAGCAGTGCCACAACGCCCAGCGGCGCTATCGCCAAGGACGCATAGAAGGCGATCGCCCCCGAGAGCAATCGCCCGTCGTGCGACTGGAAGTAGCGCCACGTCTCGATGAGAAGCGCGACCATCTCGTTCTAGTAGCGGTAGTAGCTCGGCTTGAACGGCCCCTCGACTGGAATTCCGAGGTACTCGGCCTGAGCGGGCGTCAGCTTACTGAGCTTCACGCCGAGCTGGCCCAGGTGGAGTTGCGCAACCTTCTCGTCGAGCTCCTTCGACAGCACGTAGACCTTGCCCACCTCGTAGCGGTCGCGCTCCATCCACAGCGAGAGCTGAGCAAGCACCTGGTTGCTGAACGAGTTGCTCATCACGAAGCTCGGATGGCCGGTGGCGCAACCGAGGTTCACGAGACGCCCACGCGCAAGCACGATGATGCGCTTGCCATCGGGGAAGATGAAGTGGTCGACTTGCGGCTTGATCTCTTCTTCGGTGACGCCGTTGGCCGGATCAGTCAGCCATGCCATCTGAATCTCGGAATCGAAGTGTCCGATGTTGCAGAGGATAGCTTCGTTCTTCATCTGCTTCATGTGCTCGCCGGTGACGACATCACAGCACCCCGTGGACGTGACGAAGATGTCGGCGACCGGGGCGGCCTCTTCCATCGTGACGACCTGGTAACCCTCCATCGCCGCCTGAAGCGCGCAAATCGGGTCGATTTCGGTCACGAGAACGCGAGCCCCCGCGCGGGCCATCGCCTGCACGCAGCCCTTGCCCACATCGCCATAGCCGGCAACGACTACCACCTTGCCTGCGATCATCACGTCGGTTGCGCGCTTGATGCCGTCGACGAGCGACTCACGGCAACCATAGAGGTTATCGAACTTCGACTTGGTAACCGAATCGTTCACGTTGATGGCGGGGCACTTGAGTGAGCCTTCGCGCTCCATGTCGTAGAGACGATGAACACCCGTGGTCGTCTCCTCGGACAAACCGAGGATGCGATCGGGCCCGTCAAACATCTCGGCGTACTGCTGATGCACGATCGCGGTGAGGTCACCACCGTCGTCGAGCAGGAGGTTCGGAGCCTTGCCACCCTTGAATGCGCGAAGCTGTTGATGGATGCACCAGTCGTACTCCTCCTCGGTCTCCCCCTTCCAGGCGAAAACGGGGACACCCGTCGCGGCAATGGCAGCGGCGGCATGGTCCTGCGTCGAAAAGATGTTGCAGCTCGTCCAGGTGACCTCCGCACCCAGCTCGATCAGGGTCTCGATCAGAACTGCGGTCTGGATGGTCATATGAAGGCATCCCGCAACGCGTGCTCCGGCAAGCGGCTTCTGGGCGCCGTACTCCTTGCGAAGCGCCATCAGACCCGGCATTTCGTGCTCGGCGATCGCGATCTCCTTCCGACCCCAGTCGGCCAATGAGAGGTCGGCAACCTTGTATTTCAGATCTGGATTTGGGCTCATGATGGTCTTATCTCCTCTTTCGTTCCGCGGCGTGCTGCGAGCACCTGCCACTTCAAGTGGGCATCGGGGCCAGCGCCGTAGCGCGCTGCGGGAATGACAAAAACTTCCGGGTTGATCAACCCGGCTGACTTTGCGAAACCAAACAGCTCATCGCGCTCGAATCCAAGCCAAAGATCGGCCTGACGTTCGCGCATGAGCTCGTCGTCGTGAGAGCAGTAGTCGATGACAACCACTTGGCCGCCCGGTCGCGCGAGCGAGCCCAAAAGCGATACCAACTGCTGGGGCCGCGGCGCGTGGTGGAGCAACCGCACGGCAAACACGGCATCGGCACCACCGAGCTCACGGACGCGGGCCACGACGGCGGTGTCGTTGTACTCCGCCTGGACGAGCTCGACGTGCTCGTAGCCGTGACTCGAGAGCCTGCGCCCAGCGGCCTCGAGCTGCTTCTCGGAGCGGTCAACCGCGATCACACGATCGAACAGCGGCGCTAACAGCTCAACCAATGCTCCATCGCCTGTGCCTAGATCGACCGCGAGACCGCGCTGCGGCAACAACGTACGAAGGGCGGTGAGATAGGCGGCCCATTCAGCGATGGGCGGCGCAGAGGTGTCATCCAAGGGCTGCTCGAAAAAGGCCCGCGCGTCCTCGTCGCGCGCCTTGATCACCTGGGCGACGCGTTCGAGGCTGCCGTCTTCGGCGCAGAGCGCTCGGCCGGAGCGGATCGCGTCGGCAAGCAAGGGATCCCCGTTTAAATCAGGGGACAGGCGGGCGAACGCGCGCGTGCCCTGACGGCGTACGGCCACCAATCCGGCTTCTCGAAGAAGCTTCAGGTGCTTGGACACGTTCGGCTGCGCTTCCCGCGTCAGCTCAGCGAGCTCCCCGATCGAAAGCTCGTCCTCGGAAGTGAGGCCGAGCAAACGCAGCCGCCGCGGCTCCCCGAGCAAACGGTAGAGCTCCCAGCGAGGGGATTCTGCGACAGCCAACGGCATGAGATTGCGATATATGCCATCATTCGCATGGATGCAAGCAATGCTGCGGAAGAATCGTTCAACTATTGGCAATCATGCGTTTTTCTCTCGCAAGGCGCGCTGGTAGTAGGCCTCGGCAAATGCGCCACCTCGCTCGCGCGCCGCCTCGAGGAGCGGGACGGCGTCGGCGGCCTTGCCCAGCTCGACGAGGACGGCACCTTCGAGGGCCGGATCGGCGGCCCTATCCCCGGACATCGACGTCAACGCTTGGTAGGCCTCACTCGGCTCTCCGTTGATGAGCCTGCCCCAGGCTAAGAGGTGGAAGGCTTCATCGAGCTCCGCGGTCGCATCGGCCTTCGCGACGAGGTCCGATGCTGCGCGGATCAACGCATGGCCGTCGCCCCGCTCGAGCGCTTCGAACGCCTGCTGGACCAGGCTCTGGGGCGGCGCGGCTTCAGACGGGTGCGCAGCGAGCCGCTGCCTCTCGCCTCGAAACGCTTGGTAAGTGCTGAACGCGAGTAAGAACAGAAGAATGGTCGCGGGATACTGCTTGAGGGTCACGGTTACCGCGAACAACAATCCGATCACAGCGAACGAGACATAACACGCCAACAATCGGCCGCGCGACGGAGCGAAAAGCTCCATGAGCGACGCCACGATGTTCCCGCCGTCGAGGGGCATGACGGGCAGAAGATTCAAGAGGCCCCATCCGAGATTGACGAAGATCAAGGAGCGAAACGCGTACCGGGCGAGCGAGGGGTCGGGAACCCGCAGCGCGTCCATCAAGACCAAGGCCAGCGATCCGATGAAGATGCCGACGGCGGGACCGGCGGCGCTCACCACGAGGCTTCGCCCGGGGCTCATCGGCTCGCGTTGCTCCCACCACGTCAGGCCGCCCAGCGCGATGAGCTCGATGCGCGGCTGCCTTCCGAAGGCGCGCCCGACCAGGGCATGGCCGAGCTCGTGCATCAGGATGCCCTGGAACACCACCACGACCCAGATCAACAGCCCGGCCCAGCCCTCCTCGCTGTTCAGCGTCCAAAGCCACAGAGCCATCAGCCAAAACCACAAGTGAATGCGGATTGGAATTCGGAACAGCCGGAACTCGATGCTCATCGGAGGGACTATGGGTCTCCGACGGGTTGGCGACCAGTCGCGGTCTTCAGCCGCGCCGTGATTCGTCCGTAATTCGCCTCTTCGTAGCCGCCCAACCGCAAATCTTGCACTCGCGCAAGTCATGACGGCGCGCGGGGCAGTACTCGCGCCCGAAGTAGATGATCTGCAGGTGCCGGCGAATCCAAGTGTCCTCGGGAAACACCTTCTTGAGATCGGCCTCGGTCTTCACGACATTCTTTCCGTCGGAGAGCCCCCAGCGCGCGGCGAGCCGATGAATGTGCGTGTCGACCGGGAACGCTGGACGGCCGAAGGCCTGGCACATCACGACCGAGGCGGTCTTGTGTCCCACTCCTGGAAGTGCCTCCAACGCATCGATGTCGTCGGGCACCTCCCCGCCGTGTCTTTCGATGAGCAGCTCGGCCATGGCCTTGAGGTTCTTGGCTTTCGTGGGGGCAAGTCCCACGGTGCGAATAAGTGAAAGGATCCGGTCAACAGGCAACTCAGCCATCGACTTGGGATTGGAGGCCTCGGCAAACAGCGCCGGCGTCACTTCATTCACCTTCTTGTCGGTGGTCTGCGCGCTCAGCATCACCGATACGAGGAGCGTGTATGGATCTTGGTGATCCAGGGGAATGGGCGGCTCGGGGTAGAGCGTATCGAGGATCTCGCCGATGCGGTCGGCCTTGTCCTGGCGATTCATGGGCCGCGGACTACAGCTCTTGCGCGCTCTGGTTGATTTTGTACTTCGCCACCAAGCTCGCTTCATCGAGGACGTGGCCGTCGACCGCGGCCAGCACGTCTGCAGCAGTGAACTTTCCGTCTACCGCGACCCGATCGACGTCGAGCGCGTATGCGGTGAAGCGATAGTGGTGAACGATGCTGTCGTTGAACGGGGGACAGGGACCGTCGTAACCGTAGTAGTCGCCCGCCATGTCGGGATCAGCCGCAAACCAGCCCGTATAGTCGTTGATGCCCTGGCGCGTTCCCTGAGGCCCCTCGGGCCCGTCCTTTCCCTTCGCCGTGACGCCGTCGCTAAACGCCCCCTCGGCGATGTTGGCATTGGGCGCGACATCTACGAGAACCCAGTGACCGAAGTCTGCGCGGGGTAGATCCGACGGAACCATGCGGCCTTCCTGATTCACATCGTCAGCTTTGGTCGGCGCGTGGATGTCGATGCAGAGGATCGCAAGCGACTTCGTGCCGTCCGGCAAATCCGACCAAGCCAGATGCGGGCTCTTGTTGTCCGAGAGATCGATCTTCCCCTCCGCGCTCGTCTTGCCGAGCGCGTATTGGGTGGGGATGAAGTCGCCGTCGTTGAAACTGTCGCTGCGGAGTTGCATGAGGCCGAGATCAGCACCGTGGGCAGGCGGTGTCAATCGGTCAGTGTCAGCGGAGGGCGTCGAGGTAGCGCTCCGCCGTGCTGTCCCAGCGGAACGTCGAGGTCACGTATTCCATGGTCCGCTCGCTTGCCTCCCGTAGGCCATCCGGGTCGTCGAGCAGCGACTCGACTCGCGCGATAAATGCGCCGGCGTCTTCGCTAGGCGCAAACCAGCCGTTGACGCCCTCTTCGACCACATCTCGGATCCCTTCGAGGTCCGCGGCAAGCGTCGGCAACCCGCACGCTCCCGCTTCGAGCATTACGATCCCGAAGCCTTCCATGTCACCCGGAACGACGATGTTGGGCATGACGAACAGCTTTCCTCTTCGGTATAGCTCGACGAGCTCCTCTTCGGAGATCTTTCCCAGACAGCGAACGCGTTGCCGAAGGCCACTGCGCTCGATCGCCGCTTCGATGTTCTCCCGCTCAGGCCCGTCGCCGGCCAACCAAAAGATCACGCGATCGGGAAGCTTGGGCATGACGTTCTCGATGAACCAAGCGAACCCTTTGCGTCGCACCTGGCGTCCGACTGTTACGAGCAGGAAGGTATCGTCGCGCAACGGCGGCGCCCCGGCGATATTAACTTGGGCGGCCTCACCCGGTGAAGCGGGCACCCCCTGGAAGCGATCGAGATCGACCGCGTTAGGCACGACGTGCACGCGCTCTCGAGGCAACCCACGCGCTATCAGTTCTTCCCCGGTCGCGCGACTGACCGGCATGACCGCGTCGAGCAAGCCGCAGACACGACGCACAGCCATCTGATACACCGGGTTCGGGTCGGTCACATCGAGCCCGTGCGCGATCGCAGCCAGACGAATCCCCTTTCGCTTGAGCGCCGGACCGGCGATCAAAAGCGGAAGCGCGGTCGTCATACTGGTGAACAGAATCGTATCGGCCCGATGCGCGGCAGCCTCGCGCCCCAATCGCACCGCAAGCGAGCCCAGAAACGGCACCGCCTTGATGTGCACCCATTTCCAGCTCGCCCGAAGCGCCACCGTCCGCATCACGACGTCGTCCCGCCCCTCGAGCGCACTGTGAAGCTCGGTCGCCACGCGCTGCATCCCGCCCACGTTGCTCAACGGAGCATCAGGCGGCGGGAATGAGTGGGAGACGAAGAGGAGGCGCATGGGAGATTTGATACAGGAGGGACGGCGGCGGCGCTAGCGACCAGGGTTCGGGGTGGACTCCCGAACCCCTCGGGGGTAAATCACATGTCAGTGATCGTCCTCGAACCCAGATACGACATCGGGCACATCGTCCATCACAAGCTCTTCGACTACCGGGGTGTCGTCGTCGATGTGGATCCGGTGTTTTCGCTGAGTGAGCAGTGGTACGAACAGGTGGCAAAGAGTCGCCCCCCAAAAGATGCGCCGTGGTACCGGGTATTGGTGGGCGGCGCCCTCCACGCGACGTACGTCGCAGAGCGAAATCTCGAAGAAGACGTGCTTGGGTCGCCGATCGAGCACCCGCTGCTCGGCGACTTCTTCGACGCCTTCGAGGACGGCCACTATGTACGACTCGCCGCCCTGAATTAGGGTGTGATCCAGAAACCTAGTGTGCGAGAGATTTTTTCTTGTGGTCGAGCGCGCCCGCAGGAGCGCAGTGAGAGGCACGTCCGGACCGCCTTCGGCGGGCAATTGGTGCCGACCCACCGTCCCCACGCTATCGCCTACCTCGCAGCGGAGCGACGAGGACGAAAGCCGACCACCCGCACACTAGCGCCGGATTGACCCCCGCATCGCTGCCGTGAGACCTTGAGGTCGTGGCCGTTTCCGATCACGTCGACCTTCAGCAGTTCATGGAGGGCGTAAAACGTCGCAATCCGGGTGAGCTCGAATTTCACCAAGCGGTGTACGAGGTCGCCATGAACGTGTTCGACTTCATCGCCGACAAGGAGGTCTATCACGAGTACCAGATCCTGCGGCGCATTGCGGAGCCGGATCGCGTCGTGAGCTTTCGAGTTTGTTGGGAAGACGACAAGGGCGACATCCGGGTGCACCGCGGCTGGCGCGTTCAGAACAACAACGCGATCGGCCCTTACAAAGGCGGATTGCGGTTCCATCAGAGCGTCAACCAGAGCATTCTCAAATTTCTCGCGTTCGAGCAAACGTTCAAGAATAGCCTCACCGGCCTACCGATGGGCGGCGGAAAAGGCGGGTCGAACTTCAACCCAAGGGGCAAGTCCGATCACGAGGTGATGCGCTTTTGCCAGTCGTTCATGAGCGAGCTCTATCGCCACGTGGGCGAGGACGTGGACGTGCCTGCGGGTGATATCGGGGTCGGCGGACGAGAGATCGGATATCTGTTCGGACAGTACAAGCGCCTCACCAACCGGTTCGTTGGAGTGCTCACCGGCAAAGGCATGGAGTATGGCGGCAGCCCGATCCGGACCGAGGCTACAGGCTACGGCACCGTCTACTTCATGGAGTCGATGCTGAACCGAATTGGTGACTCGGTCGACGGCAAGACCTGCCTCGTGTCCGGCTCCGGCAACGTGGCTCAACATGCCGTAGAGAAGATTGATCACTTGGGCGGCAAGGCTGTGACTCTTTCCGACTCCGGCGGCTTCATCTACGACCCCGAGGGTATCGACGCGGACAAATTGAGGTTCGTCAAAGACCTCAAGAACGGCAAACGCGGGCGTCTAGACGAGTACGCGAAGGAATTCGGGGTTGAGCACCACGAAGGGCGGCCCTGGGGCGTCGCGGCCGATCTCGCTTTCCCGTGCGCCACGCAGAACGAGCTTTCGACGGCAGAAGCGAAGACGCTGATCGCAAACGGCCTGAAGGGCGTATCCGAGGGAGCGAACATGCCGACGGAGCAAGAGGGCATCCATGCATTCACGAGCGCGAAGGTGCTGTTCGCTCCCAGCAAAGCGGCAAACGCGGGGGGCGTTGCGGTGTCGGGCCTCGAAATGAGCCAGAACTCCGCACGCATCACGTGGAAGGAAGACGACCTTCAGCAGCTTTTGCGAGACATCATGACCGATATTCACGACCGCTGCGTCGAGCACGGTAGAAGCGCGAATGACGACTACGTCAACTACGTGAAAGGCGCAAACATCGCGGCGTTCATCAAAGTCGCCGATGCCATGCTCGCGTATGGAGTCGTCTAGGCTCTCGTGTATGTCAACGTGCGTAGCTCAGCATTTCGATGCGTTGAACGACATCAGGGCGTTTCATCAGAAGGGCGCTGAAATTGGAAGCCGACATGCGCAACACGAGCACATCGGTCGAGGCTTGGACGGTGATCCGCGATGGCTGGCCCGTCAGCATCGACTCCTGGCCGATGGCGTGTCCGAGCTCCATGCTACCGAGGCGCCTGCCATCGGCCCTTCTAGTGACGATGCGACCGTGAAGCGGAAGGTACATCCCATCCGAGCGCTTGCCGGCTTCCACGATCTTGGTACCGGCAAGGGCGCGACGCACTTCGAATAGACTGGCGATCGCCTTTCGAGTTCCTTCGTCGAATGCCGTGAAGATCGGATTCGTGCGGAGCAGGGTGGCGACGAGGCGGCGGCTCAAGATCTCCAGGAGCACGTCTCCGAAAGGAGGATGTTGCTGAACCAGCCTGTCGAGCAGCAGCTTGCTGATTCGGAGCGCACGAGCTCGTCCGCACGCAATGACGTCCTCGCCGTAGCTCACGTTGGACAATAGGCACGAGACCCCAGCCACGTCTCCTTCGCCGAGAAGCAGGTCCCGACAATCGCTTCCTCGTCGTTCGACGACGTTGCCTTCGACCAACGCGTACAGCGCGTCTGCGGTTGTGCCCCTCGTCACCAGGCGCTGTCCGTCTTCTATGTCAATCAGCGTCGATTCGCGGACTAGGGACTCCAGAATGTACCGAGGTACCTCGGCAAAGAGCGGCATCGAGGGGAGCTGCGCGAGCGTCGCTGCGCTCGGGCGCTTGCTGACGAGCGAGTCTGGCGGCGACGGTCCTTCGAGAAGCTCGACGTCGGTGATGTCGAGCGTGACGTCCTCGGTGTTCTCGGTCTTCGTGAAGCGAGTCTCGCCAGCCGCTGCGGTCTGATCGGTGATCAAAGGGAGCGCATCCGTGATCAGGCTCTGCGTCTCGGTCGTCGGCCCCTCGGAGTCGGGCGTAGACGGTTCGTCGGCGGTCACGATGACCCTACGGGTTTGACGGTGGAGCCTGCGTGCCGCCACCGGATCTACCCGCTCGAGCACCTCGCCCTTGCTTGGATCAATCGCCAAGATCACTTTGGCCATCGCGGCTGCGCGAGCCACGAAGCCCTTCGCCGCGTAGAGATCGACGGCACGCTCGTAGGCGAGCGCCGCGTCTGCCTTGCGGCCCATCCGCTGCAACAGGTCACCTTTTCGATGCGACCAACGCGGCTCGTCGCGGTGTTGCTTCTCGATGAGCTCGTAGAGATCCAGCGCTTCGTGGAGCCTCCCGGCTTTGAGCGCCTTGCTGAGCTCGCCACGCAGATTCGTCCTCTTGCTAGGGTACCTGAACATCCTTCCACCCCCTTGGAAGAAAAGACACGACTCACCCTAACGGTTTAATTCGGCGCCTCCAAATCGGCACCACCCGGGCGCCTATCCGCCGTAGAAGACTTTTTCGCCGAGGTCCTTGAGCCACAGCGTCGCATCGTCGGCGCGGCCTTCAGGCTGCTTTGTCACTCCAGCGTTGACCACCTCGCCGACAAAGAGCGAGTGATCACCCTGCTCGATGGTGTCGACGAGCTTGCACTCGACGAAGGCAGGCGCGTTGTCGAGAATGGGTGCGCCGGTGGTCCCCGTGTGGCAAGGCTCGCCGCCAAGCGTGTCGCCATCGCGCTCGACCGGCTTGAAGAACGCGTACGCCTGCCCTTGCTGCCCCTTGCCGAGCACATTGAGCGCAAACGCCCCCGTCGATTTGATCAACGCATGCGCGCCCGACTCGACCTTCACTCCGACCGCGATGAGAGGGGGCTCGAACGCCGTTTGCGTGACCCAGTTGACCGTCGCAGCAGCGACGTTCCCCTCGCCGTCCTCGGCCGTGAGCACGTAGAGCCCATACGGAATCATCCGCAGCGCCGTCTTCTTCGCGTCGTTGTCCATGAACGCCCAACTAGCACGCACACACCCGCATGTCACCGGACGCGACCGGGGCACGGGGGAACACGACACGGGGTTGCGCCGGACGGGGCGGCTTGCAAGGGTGGCCGAAAGAAAAAGGGGTCAGACCCCTTTTTCAAAGGGTTAATTCTAAGCACGTCACACACGCCTCCGTACGTCGACTTCTACGGAGGAGAACGGCTCGCGATGGGCGGCACAGCGATTGGGTCGGCGTCTAGCCGTGTGTCGACGTATGGAGCCGTGGCGACCGGGCTCCCGATTGCGAGCACGTCCGTCGGGAGCCGTTCTCCGGTATTGCAGTTGATCTTCGATCGGGTGTTGCGGGTGGCCCTCGTGATGGCGCGCCGCTATGACACCTTCATGATAATCGAGCATTTCTCGGTGGCGCCGCTCGGCTGTAATTGTGTGATCTTGGGCGATGAGGAGCGTGGCACTGCCATCGTCGTCGACCCGGGTGGCGAAGCTCCACGGATCCTCGCGCGTCTCGAAGAGCTCGGCCTCAAGTGCGAGGGCATCGTCCACACACACACGCATTTCGATCACATCGGCGGGACCAAAGAGGTTCAAGAGGCGACCCATGCGCCGACGATGATCCACGAGAAGGATTTGTTCCTCTACGAAGGTGTGCAAATGCAGCTCGACAGCTTTCGGGCGCCTTTCAGCGCGCCGGAGGTGGCGGAGATCGATCGCTTTCTATCCGACGGTGACACCGTGTTGGCGGGTGGGCTCGAGGCAGACGTCGTTCACACGCCCGGGCACTCACCCGGTAGCATCTGCCTGACGGTCGAAGGTGATCGGCCAGTAGTCATCGCGGGTGACACGCTTTTCGCGCGCAGCGTCGGCCGCACCGACCTCTGGGGCGGCGACACCTCTCAACTGGTCGACTCTATCCAACGCAAGCTCTTCGCGCTTCCGGACGAGACCCTGGTTGTCTGCGGCCACGGTCCCACCACGACCATCGGCGAAGAGCGGCGCTTGAACCCGTTCGTCGGAGGAGCCTAGGCCCCGTCCCACAACTTCAACGCGCCGCGCAGCGCCTCCGCCAGCGAGAAGACGCGGATGTTCTCTGGCAGCTCGGCTTGAAGATGGCGGACATTCCCTCCGCCCAGATGAAGCGTGTCGTAGTTGAAGATCGGTTCGATCTGCTCGATGGTGTCGAGAACGCGAGCGGTCCACTCGACTGGACCGATGCGCTTGAGCTCACTGTCGCGCACGAGGTCTTCGTAGGTCAGACCGTCGCGCAGCGGATGATGCCCGAGCTCCAAGTTGGGGACCAACACCCCGTCGGTGAAGAGCGCCGCGCCCATCCCGGTGCCCAAGGTCACCACCAGCTCCACCCCCTTCCCCCGGACGACACCCAGCCCCTGTAGATCGGCATCGTTGACCGCGCGCACCGGGCGCTGAAGCAACTCCGTGAGGAGCTCAGCGAGCCGCACGCCGCGCCACAGCTCGTCCCCCAGATTGGGAGCGTTATGCGCCACCCCATTCTTCACGACCCCTGGAAAGCCGACCGAGACACGTCGATGCGGTGGCCGGGTGTCCGCCATGTCGTGGATGAGGGTGAACACCGCCTCGGGCGCGGCGGGTACGGGCGTCGGCTGACTGAGCGTCTCCGTCACGGGCGCGCCCTGATCGTCGAGCGCGAGGACTTTGATGCTGCTGCCACCGATATCGATAGCGAGGGTGGTCATGTCTCCGAACCTTTGTGCTTTCGATAGTACGCGATCAGCTGACGCGTGGAGCCATCGTGCGCACCCTCTGCGCCACTCAGCTCCGGCAAAACGACCTTGGCCAGCTGCTTGCCGAGCTCGACCCCCCACTGGTCGAAGCTGTAGATGTTCCAGATCACGCCCTGCACGAAGATCTTGTGCTCGTAGAGCGCAATGAGGCGGCCGAGCGCGCGCGGCGTGAGCTTTTCAACCATGAGCATGTTGCTCGGGCGGTTTCCTGGAAAGGTCTTGTGCGGCACGAGCGCGGCGACCCGCTCCTCGGAATGGCCCGATTGCTCGAGCTCCGCGCGTGCTTCGTCCGCGGTCTTGCCGCGCATCAGAGCCTCGGCCTGGGCGATGCAATTCGCCACCAAGATATCCTGGTGTGGAGGGAGTGGGTTCTGGCTTTGCGCCGCCACGATGAAGTCGCACGGGACCAAGTGCGTTCCTTGATGCAGAAGCTGAAAGAACGCGTGCTGTCCGTTGGTACCGGGCTCTCCCCACACGATGGGTCCAGTCGTGTAGGCCGTGATGATGTCGCCGTCGCGAGACGCGCGCTTGCCGTTGCTCTCCATATCGGCCTGCTGGAGGTACGCCGGGAAGCGATGCAGGTACTGATCGTAGGGCAAGACCGCGTGCGAAGAGGCTCCGAAGAAGTTGTGGTACCAGACCCCTAGCGCCGCCATGAGCACCGGAATGTTCTCGCGGAGCGGCGCGTTTTGAAAATGCTCGTCCACTTCGTACGCGCCCGCAAGCAGCTCTTCGAAGTGATCCATGCCTACGACGGTCGCAATCGACAGGCCGATCGCAGACCAGAGAGAGTACCGGCCACCCACCCAATCCCAGAACTCGAACATGTTCGCAGGATCGATTCCGAACTCCACGACCGCGTCGCGATTGGTTGAAAGCGCCACGAAATGCTTCGCCACTGCGTCCTCGGCGCCCAGTCGGTCTAGGAGCCATTGTCGCGCGGACCGCGCGTTGGTGAGCGTTTCTTGGGTGGTGAAGGTCTTTGAGGCGACAATGAACAACGTCGTCTCCGGCTGCACCTGGCGGAGGACTTCGCTCAAGTGAGTGCCGTCGACGTTCGAGACGAAGTGTGCGCGCAGCCCCTGCTTCCAGTATGGGCGCAGCGCTTCGGTCACCATGACCGGTCCGAGATCGGAGCCACCGATCCCGATATTGACGACGTCCGTAATGGCGCGCCCAGTGTGCCCCACCCACGCGCCCTCTCTGACCGAGTTGGCAAACGCGCGCATCTGTGACAGCACACGCCGGACATCGGGCATCACGTCGGCGCCGTCGACGCTCACCGTGCGATCGCCGCGGTGCCGAAGAGCGGTATGCAAGACTGCCCTCCCCTCGGTCTCGTTGATCGCATCGCCCGAGAACATCCGGGTGATCCAGTCGCGGACCCCGCACTCTTCGCAGAGTTCTGTCAGGAGCGAGACGGTTTGATCGGTGACACGGTTCTTCGAGAAATCGAAGAGAAGATCGCCGAGCGTGAGCGAGAAACGCGCAGCGCGGTCCGGGTCGTCGCGGAAGAGGTCGCGCATCTGGAAATCTGCAACTTCATCGTGATGGGCGCGCAACGCCTTCCATGCAGAAGTCTGTGTGGGGTCGGTCATCGCCCCAACCTTAGCCCCCGGAGCGGCAAAGAAAAACCCCGCGAGGCGAAAGCCTTGCAGGGTTTCGTTGTTCCTCGTCTAAGAACTAGTGTGTGAGAGATTTTTTCTTGTGGTCGAGCGCGCCCGCAGGCGCGTAGTGAGAGGCACTCATGTGCCTCGCAGCGGAGCGACGAGGACGTAAGCCGACCACGAGGAAAAAGATCCGCACACTAGACGAGGAGCGGCGCAAGAACCAGCGCCACGACGCTCATCAGCTTCACGAGGATGTTGAGCGACGGACCCGCGGTGTCCTTGAAGGGGTCGCCAACCGTGTCACCGACGACCGAGGCGTTGTGGGCCTCGCTGCCCTTCGGATGGACCGAGCCGTCGGTCATCTTGTAGCCGCCGCCTTCGAATGACTTCTTGGCATTGTCCCAAGCGCCACCGGCGTTGGACATGAAAAGCGCCATGAGAACGCCGGTCACGGTGACCCCGGCGAGCATGCCGCCGAGCGCCTCCGCGCCCATCGAGAAGCCCACGACAACCGGGCTAAGAATGGCGAGCGCGCCCGGCGCCACCATCCGCTTGAGCGAAGCCTCGGTGGAGATCTTCACGCAGCGGGCCGTGTCCGGCTTCGCTTTGCCCTCCAGGAGCCCGGGGATCTCGCGAAACTGACGGCGGACCTCTTCGATCATGTCCATGGCTGCGACGCCGACCGCCTTCATCGCCATCGACGAGAAGAGGAAGGGAAGCATGCCGCCGAGGAACAGACCGGCCATGACGAGCGGCTTCGAGATGTTGATGCCGGTGATGCCTGCCGTCTGCGCGAAGGCAGCGAAGAGGGCGAGAGCGGTCATAGCCGCGGAGCCGATGGCAAAGCCCTTGCCGATCGCCGCGGTGGTGTTGCCGACCGCGTCCAGCTTGTCCGTGCGCTCGCGCACCTGAGGCTCCTGGTGGCTCATCTCGGCGATGCCGCCGGCGTTGTCGGCAATCGGGCCGTAGGCGTCGACTGCGAGCTGAATGCCCGTGGTCGAGAGCATGCCGAGCGCGGCGATGGCCACGCCGTAGAGGCCTGCAACCTGGGCCGCAATGACCACGCCTCCGGCGATGACGAGGATTGGCAAGGCGGTCGACTGCATGCCGACACCGAGACCGGCAATGATGTTCGTCGCGGTACCGGTCTTGCTCTGCTCCGCGATACTATCGACGGGACCCTTGTGCATCGACGTGTAGTACGAGGTGATGAGACCGACGGCGACACCGGCAGCCAGGCCCGTGACGGTCGCCCAGCCCACGTTCATCCAGGTAACGAGTTGGCCCTGCGCATTGGTCGCGCCGCCTTCCGGCCACATGTAACGCGCGATGCCGAAGGTTGCGACCGCCATGACGCCTGCCGCGCCAAAAGCGCCCATGTCGAGAGCGTGCTGAGGGTTGCCACCTTCTTTGGTGCGGACGAAGAAGGTGCCGACCATCGAACAGAGGATGCCGGCGCCCGCGATGACCAGGGGCATGATGACGGGCCCGACGCTGCTGCCATTCGACACGGCGTCGAAGCCGAGCGCCAAGACCATGGCGCCGATGATCGCGCCGACGAAGGACTCGAAGAGGTCGGCGCCCATGCCCGCGACGTCGCCGACGTTGTCACCGACGTTGTCTGCGATGACGGCGGGGTTACGGGGGTCATCCTCGGGAAGACCGGACTCGACCTTACCGACCAGGTCGGCTCCAACGTCCGCGGCCTTGGTGTAGATGCCACCGCCAACACGCGCGAAGAGTGCGATCGAGGAGGCGCCCATCGAGAAGCCGGTGATGACGTTGACGGTGCGGGTAAGCTCCCAGCCGAGAACGTTCATGAAGACGAGGTAGAGGACACTGAGGCCGATTGTCGCAAGGCCGACGACCGTCATGCCCATGACGGCGCCGCCCGAGAACGCCACGTCGAGCGCAGGAGCGATGCCGATTCGAGCCGCCGCAGTGGTTCGCACGTTGGCGTTGGTCGCAACTTTCATCCCGATCCAGCCGGCTGCAGCCGATGAGGCAGCGCCAACGACGAAGGCGCCGGCGATCTCCCAGCCGCGCCCTGGGTCACCGTAGTAGGCAAGGCCCAGAATCGCGGCGACCGCGAGCACGAAGATCGACAGGACGCGATACTCAGCCCGGAGGAACGCGAGTGCGCCT
Source organism: uncultured bacterium (assembly GCA_937984275.1). GTDB lineage: Bacteria > Myxococcota_A > Polyangia > Polyangiales > Houyiibacteriaceae > SG8-38. Next base: position 19,132 of record CALJYC010000156.1, read on the forward strand.
TCCTGAATCTGAGCGGCGATCTCGACCATGTTCGCGTCGCCCGGATCTTGTTTGGAAACCCAACTCGCCTTCATCCAGGCGAAGAGAAGAGCAAGCACGCCCGCTGCGGGGACTGCGTAGATCAGATTTTGCATATGCGCTGAACCTCTATTTGAGCCCGACCCCGGTTAATTGCTGGCGGGCGGCGCGTTTCTACAAGATTTGAAAATCAGGTCAAACGCAGGGGGGGCGATTCAGTCAGGCCGCCGGAATGACAGGGGAATTAGCTTGCCCGGGCTTCCCCGATGGCCTCCTTGGCCGCAGCGAAGTCCGACGGGCCCTGGACGCTGACCCGCCCCGCAGCCTTATCGATTCGGGCCAAGAGGGCGCTCAGTACCCTGCCAGGGCCCACTTCTACGAAGAGCGAAACCCCATCATCGATCATCCGGCGAACGCTCTCCTCCCACAACACCGGCCGGCTGACCTGACGGATCAGCGCGTCCTTTGCGGCAGTGGCATCGGTCACCCGCTGAGCGTCCACATTGACGTACACCGGTACGTGCGGGTCCGAAAACGCGATGCGTTCGATATCTTCGCGTAGGCGCGCTTCGGCCGGCTCCATCAACGTCGAATGAAACGGCGCGCTGACCGGAAGGGTGCTCGCACGTGCACCAGCTGCTTTGAGCTTCGTCCCCGCCTCGCTCACTGCCGCGGTCTCCCCGGCGATCACGATCTGTTGCGGGGAGTTGTAGTTAACCGCTTCGACCAGTCCCGGAACTTCCGCGCAGATCCGCTCTACCAAGGTGCGGTCGGCTTTGAGCACGGCAGCCATGGCGCCCTCGCCATAAGGCACGGTCTCTTGCATGTACTGACCGCGCTTTCGTACGAGCCGCACCGCGTCGGCGAAATCGAGCGTCCCCGCAGCAACATGCGCGGAGTATTCGCCAAGACTGTGTCCTCCGACAACGTCGAACTCCGCGTCGAGCGCGCGCAGAACTGCAATGGATGCCGTCAGGACTGCAGGCTGGGTATTGGCGGTGAGCTTGAGGTCGTCTTCGGGACCTTCAAAGCAGAGCTGCGACAGCGCTTCGCCGAGCGCATCATCGGCTTCCTGGAACACTGCGCGTGCTGCATCCGAGGAATCGAACGCCTCACGGCCCATGCCCACCTTCTGGCTGCCCTGGCCGGGGAAAACGAATGCGACCTTGCCCATTGCGTGCGTCCATAGCACGATCTCAAAGGGGCTTCGCTTGGAAGAACGGCAAAACGCAGAGGATGCAGAGCACTTGAGCGCGCTCTCGATCGGGCACTTCATCCTGTCCGGCGTCGCGCTTCTCGGCGCAGTTCCGACGCTGGTGTACGGAATCGCCGGCGCAAGGCTCATGGACGAATTCGGTAGCGACCTGTCGATGGCGATGGGGGACATCCCGGGGCAGCCGGGCGCCGATGCGTTCGGCAGCAGCCCCGACGCAATGCTCCAAGACCTGGGCACGCTGGTGAACACCCTGATCGTGGCCGCCGTCCTCCTGGCGGTGGTGAGCGCCGTTCATCTCTTCGTCGTTGGCTGGCAGATCCGGCAACGCCGCTGGTGGACGTTCTGCTATCTCACGGGATGGGGCGAATGCCTCATGTTCCCGTTCGGAACGATCCTGGGCATCTTCACGATCCTCGTCCTGTCGCGCACCTCGGTGAAGCGGCTTTTCGGCGTCGACTGACCCCGGCGATTGACAAGCCCCCTGCCGAGCCTTACCGAAGGGCGTTGAGTGGAGGCGACTCGATGGTTGAAGCCGAAGTTTTAGAAGAACGGATTCGTCAGGGCGTCGGCGACGTGTCGCACGTCGTGGTGAAGGACCTGACCGGCACCAAAGATCATTGGGAAGCCCTGGTCGTGTCGGAGGCATTTTCCGGCAAATCGCCCATCGAACAGCACCAGATGGTCTATGCGGCCTTGGGCGAGCTAATGACCGGACCGGTTCATGCACTTGCGCTTAAGACCTACTCGCCCGAGAGTTGGGCTAAGCAAGAGGGATAGAGATGGAAGATACCTTGCAAGAACGCATCCAGGGCATCATCGACAGCAACGATGTCGTCCTCTTCATGAAGGGCACCAAGCACTTCCCACAGTGCGGATTCTCGGCAACCGTCGTTGAGGTGCTGCGCCGCTCCGGCTCGGAGTTCCAGGACGTGAACGTTCTCGAAGATCCGGCCATCCGGCAGGGAATCAAAGAGTTCGCCAACTGGCCAACGATCCCGCAGCTTTACGTTCGCGGTAAGTTCGTCGGCGGCTGCGATATCATTCGCGAGATGTACGAGAAGGGTGAACTCGACGCTGTGCTTTCTGCTAAAGAAAGCTGAGGCGTCACCCGATGACAGAGCTGCTCGGCGGCAAATACGAGGTCTTGGAGCTCGCCGGTGAAGGCGGGATGGCCAAAGTGTATCGCGGGCAGACGCATGGGGCTGCCGGCTTCACCCGGCCAGTTGCGATCAAGCGCGTCCTCGCGCCGCTCAGTCAGAACCCCGAGTTCCTCAAGATGTTCGTCGAGGAGGCGCGCGTCGTCTCGGAGCTGGACCACCCAAACATAGCGCAGATTCACGACTTCGATCGCGACCGCACTGGCGAGTACTACTTGGTTCTCGAGTGGGTCGATGGCCTGACGCTAGGCCAGTGGTGCCAAGGGTACCGGGAGCACGGAAACCATGCGCCCTGGAGTCTGACGGCGGCCATCGGGATCGAGGTCCTCGAGGCTCTGCACGCCGCACATGTGCGAGTAGACGCAGAAGGCGGGCCGGCGCCTATTTTTCACCGTGACGTGACCCCACAGAACGTGATGGTGAGCAATTGCGGCGTCGTGAAGCTGACGGACTTTGGCCTGGCGCGGGCAATGGATCGAAGCTCGATCACGAAGCCCGGTTTCGTGAAGGGCAAGATCTCCTATCTGGCGCCCGAGCTGACGTACGAAGCAGAGCCGAGCCCCCAGACCGACGTGTTCAGCGTCGGTGTGGTGCTCTGGGAAGTCCTCGCGGGACAGAAGCTCTTCAAAGGCAAAGACCCCCTCAAGCTCGTGGGCACGATCCGTGACATGGATATCCCTGATCTGGCGGAGTTCCGCAACGACCTACCCGAACGCCTGCGCGACATCATCCGCAAGGCGCTCCGGCGCAATCCGATCGAACGCTACGCATCGAGCAGAGACATGGCACGCGAGCTTGCAGCCCTCCTACGCACCACCGAAGAAGTCACCGACTCCCATGTGATCTCCCAAAGCGTGAGATGGGCCGGCGAGCAACTGGAACGCGCGCAGCCAGAAGAACCACCAACGAAACCCTTCGCCGCAAAAGAGGCCCTAAGCAGCGCGAGCTCGGCGGACGAGACGATTCCCGACACCAACATCCCCCTAACCCGCCGCAAGTAGAAAAGGGGTCAGACCCCTGTGTTACTGGGTTAACCCTTTTGAAAAGGGGTCTGACCCCTATTTCTAGCTCTTCTACAAGAGGTTGAAGCCGAGGCCGGCGGCTATCGAGAGGACTACGAAGGGGGGGGTCATGCCGATGACGGCGGCGATCATGTAGTCGCGGAAGGTTACGCCGGACATGGCAAGGGTGTAGTTCACCGGAGGGATCGCCCATAGGAAGAGGCGTATGATGATCATCGAGCGGATTGGCCGATCCTGCAGATGATCGAGGGGCTTCTGAAGGAACGCGCGTTTGATGTTGAGATCCTTCAGGGGCTGGCCGCCGATGGTGCGCACGATGACGAACGAAACGGCAACGGAAACCGTGGCCGCGATCACCGAAGCGACCGAACCCCAAACCGGACCGTACGCGAGCCCCGACACCATGACGAACACGAAGCCAGGGATATAGAGCAGCTGACCCACACAAAAGATCGCTACGAAGACAGCAAAACCGCCGATCCCTGCGGTCCGCATCGACTCGCGAATGCCGTCGACGGTGAGCTCCTCGGTGAACCCAGTCACGCGCCCGATCACGAAGACACCGACGAGGAACGAGGCCAACAGCGCTAGGCGAACCCAGGTATTGTTCACGGGCCGCAGTAAGACACACCGCCGCCTCCAAGGCCAGGAGCGAAGCCCGTGAGCGGCGAGAAGCGCCGCCGTTACGGGGGAGCCAGGAGCATATCGAGCGGATTGCGGGTGACTCGGTTTGAGCCGTCGAGTGAGTTGATGTCGATGCGGCTCAAGTCGACGCGCGGCGAGAAGATGGCCTCGTGAAACGAATCGACGACGCGCTGAGCGTAGCTCTCGCCCGTTTCGTCTTCTTCTAGCTCTGCTTCGCTGCAACCCCAGGCGGTTCCCGTGCGACCGAACAAGCAAATGCGCGCCCCGTCGACTTGGACGCGAAGCCCGTGTTTCGATCTCTCAAAACGGGGAGAACGCATGACCGCCTTTGCAAGGGCGCGGTCAATCGGGGTGTTGCTCGACTGCGCCTCCACCGGAAGCGCCCATCCCAGCCGGCGGAATACCCCCGGATCGGTGGCGAGGACTTCTTCGTAGAGCGCCGTGGTTTCGCGCGGATCGGAAAGCGACTTCGCGAGGACAGCGAGAACTCGTTGTCGCAGGAGTGCGTCGCCCGGCTGCAGGCCTTTGAGCGCCTGCTCGGCGTGTTCGATCGCCTCATCGTAGTCACGCTGCGCCAACGAGACCTCGGCGAGCACGGCACCATAATAGGCAGCCGCACCTCGTCTCGGATCCTCCTTCATGACTTGCGCGATCGCCGCCCTGACCACGCCGGGACCGAGCGCTCCGATCAACTCGCCCAGAAGCCACGGCGGCATCACCGCGCTGCGGGCCGTCCCGACCGCGAATGTTCCGACGAGCCGCGCTTCATCGTCGAGGAAGCGAGCCACCTGCCGCGCGCTCATCCATGCCTCGAAACGCAACCAAAGCGCCTGACCCCGCGCCCACCAGCGCGAATAGAACGGCTTCGCGACGGCCCGCTCCGCCGACATCTCGGCCAACGTCAAGCGCGCTTGCCGATCGAGAAGCGCCACGATGCTCCTGTCCTGCTGTGCGTCCCGGCTGTTGTGTGCGCGCCGGTCCGGAAGCACCGAAGCCTTGTCAGTGATTCGAAGCGCCTCATCCGGCCTTCCCATCAACAACAGAAACGCGGCGAGCGAGCGGCGTGCTTCATTGCGGTCCGAGTCACGGACGTGTGCCGGCCGGGCCGCGCGATGACGCGGCACCTCCCGGAGCGCAGACAACGCCTCGGCAAAGCGCCCTGCCCGCATATAGAGATCGGCAAGCTCGAGCCAGGGGTTTCCGTACCAGGAAAGCCCACTCTTGGAGGCCTCCATCAAGAGTCGCTCCGCCTCGTCGAATCGGAACACCGACCTGGCGGCCTCTGCGTAGTTGCCGAGATCGACCGCCGTTGCGCTCCCAAAATGGGCGCTCCCGTATTCTACGGCCTCTCCACACACTTCGTAGCTCTTCGCGTCATCACCGGCTTCGAACTCGATCGCACACAACGCGTTCTTGGCTCGCTCGACCTGATAGGGGTCCTCGGTGGCCAAGCCCTCCTCGGCGGCCAAACGTGCTTTGTCGAACTCGCGCTTCTTCATGAGAGGCCACGCAAGCTCCGCCTTGAGTTGGGGCGTGTAGAGCTCGTTGTAGCGGTACATGAGCCCGAGCTGCTCATCGTAGTGCTCGAGATCGCCATGCGCGCGTGTCAGCGCCATCAAGATGCGCGCATGCCAACGCCAAGGCTGACTCGGCGCAGGCTGCATGCCCTCCCGAGCCTCGAAGAGATCGAGCGCACGCGTTTCATGAAAGAGCGCCTTCGGAAAATTTGCCTCTCCGTAGTGCTGCGCCGTGCCCAAGACGAGGTGGGCAACGTAGGAGTTCGGCTGCTCCACCAGGTATTTCTCAGCGTCTTCCCGAGCCTTCACGTAGCGCTCGCGCTCGACCAGTTCCCACAACCCGAGCTCTTCGACCTCCGCCTCTTCGCCCTCGAGCAAGAGAGGCCCCACCATGTCTTCCGCCTCGGCGAACGACGCACACATCGCGGCGGCCATCATGACAGCGGCAAAACGAGCTGACGGGGTCGGGCGCATCGTCACCCGCGACGCAGGCTCGCCCGGGCGAGCTTTTCGATCTCGACGGCGGTGGCCTCGGCGATCAATGCATCGACGTCTTCCACACCCGGAGCGCATTCGAGCCGGTGCTTGAAGACATGAGGCGCCAGGGCCTCGATGTCCTCGGGCGAGACGAAGTCCCGGCCGTGGATCACCGCACGCGCCTGAAGGGCCGGTAGCATCAAGACGAGCGCACGAGTCGACGCGCCTTGCAGTACACGCGAGTCGCTTCGCAGCAACCGCGCCAAATCTACCAACGCTTCCTTGACGACGGGTGCGACATGAACGGACCCGCGTGTCTGACGCCGAGCTGCGAGAATCTCCGCGCGGGACACGCCCGGATGATCGCGAGCTACATCGAGGCTTGCCCGGGGATACTGTTCCAGCACCTCGAGCTCGGACGCCCGATCGATGTGCTTCATCTCGATTTTGAACAGGAACCGGTCGAGCTGCGGAGTGGGGAGCGGATACGTGCCCGCCAAGTCGAGCGGGTTCTGGGTCGCGATGACGAAAAACAGGTCGTCGAGCGCATAGGAGCGGTTGTCGACCGTCACCTGCTTTTCAGCCATGGCCTCGAGCATCGCCGCCTGCACTTTCGGCGATGTGCGGTTGATCTCATCGGCTAGCACGATATGCGCAAACACCGGGCCGCGGCGAAACGCAAAGCGGCTGGTTTCTACGTCGAAGATGTTCGTGCCGGTGATGTCGCTCGGAAGCAGGTCAGGGGTGAACTGGATACGGCGAAACGCCGCGACATCGCTCGTGTCGTCACCTTCTTCGAGCGCATTGCCGAGGGCCCGCGCGAGGGTCGTCTTTCCCGAGCCCGGGTAGTCTTCGAGAAGCACGTGTCCGTCGGCGAGCAACGCGATGAGGACCAGCTCGACCACGTCGTCCCGACCTCGAATGGCCGCGCTCAAACGAGCGCCCAAGCGCTCGGCAACCTCCCGTGCGCCGGTCAACGTATCGTCGATGGGTGACTGAATCGCCTGCTGCATGTCAGCTCAAAGCTCCGTGGCTGAAGGATGGCATCATTTTGAACGTAACCAAGACCAAGGGGTGAGTAACCCCAAAAACCGCTGCCAAAGCGGGAATCTGTCGCGGATGTCGCGACGAACATTCGCGGCATCGTGACGGAGTTGGTGTGGATCGGCCTCGTGCTCACCGTACACGGCGGCGACGTGGGCAGTCGTCAGTGGCGCGAACGACGGTAGGCGGTCGCGAATCCGGTGTGCGAAGGACTCGCGTGACTCGCCGAATTCTCTCCGAATCGCAACCTCGCCAATGCGATCGAGCTCGGCCCGATAAACCACTCTCGGCAGCTGGGCGGCGCCCGCCCAACTCGGGGCAAGCATGCGCCACATCTTGACCAGATAGAGCAACGCGATGAGGCTGGCGAGCAGCGCCAAGAACCAGGCTCCGGCCGTCAACGTCATGCGCCGCGCAAGCTCCTTGATCCTGGGTAGGTCGGTCGCGGAAAGGGGAATCGGAGACGCGCCGCGAGCGAGCTCGCCGAGGAGGCGCTGCAAATCGGCATCCATCGGCTGCTCGGCCGGATCGAGGGCGCGCTCGGGATAGACGTCCAGCACCACCCACCCAAAACCATCGATGTAAACCTCGGGCCACGCGTGCGACGCTCCACCTGAAAGGAGAAGCGAGGAGCCGCCCTGACGCGCCGACTCACTGACCGCATAGCCGGTGGCGACACGCGCGGGAACTCCTAGGCTTCGCATCAGATAGGTCGCCGCGTGGGAGAAGTGCACGCAATAGCCCGTGCGATCACCAAAGAGGAAGCTGGCGGTGGGATCCTCCGCGCCGCTGTGCTCGTTCTTGAGGCTGTAGATCCCTTCTCGCCCGAGCCAGCCGGTGATCGCAAAGGCTTGGGCAATCGGATTGTCCTCCAGTCCTTCCGGCAGCCCAGCGCTTATCTCGGCTCCAAGCTGCGCGTACCGTGCATCGGGCGGAGTCTCGGTGTAGTGCGCCCACTGTTCTTTGGACCAGTCTTGAGAGCCCAGGCGACCATCGAGCATCGAGGTGTAGTCGGCGGTGAGCACGCCAGATGTCGCACGGTAGACACGCCGGAAACGATTGGGCGAGGGATTCTCTAGCGGCTCGACCTCGATCGGCGCCTCGAGCGCGAAGGGTTGCCTATGGTCGGCCATCAACGCGATGGTGGTTTCGAGCGGTCCCCGATTGTCATTGACTGAAGGCGCGTTCTCGACCTCGATGAGGCGTGTCGGAAAGTAAGGGATCAGATCGTTATCGATGTCCTGACGCCCCGAGACCACCAGCTTTCGACCATTGTATTGACTGAACGCGCCCTGCCGAAAGTAGTAGACGCCGCTCGGCGGCGAGTAGTCGTCATGAAAGAGCACGACTGCGACGGGGACCCGAGACCCTCCGGTGTTGTACCTATTCCGGAACTCGAGCTCGCTGGCGGACGGCCCGCCTCTCTCTTGCTTGTCGCTCTTGCCATCCTTGCCCTCGGACTGGTCAGGTCGAAGACCGAGCCCTCCTCCTCCAGCCGGAGGCGGAGGCATGCCGATCATCGGCGTCGCCACGACGATCATGGCGAGAAGCAGCGCGACGACACCGAGGTTGAGGACGGCTCGGCCAAACCGTTGTTCCCGCAACAACAGCACCAGCCCAAACACGGTCGCCGTGCCGCCCATGAAGAGGAAGAGCCACGTCGGGTCCCATCCGAGCGCGATAATCCAGTCCGCCAAATAAAACGGCCGGTTAATCGCACCGTGGCGATGCGGAATGAAGAGCTGCGCAAAGGCTACGGCGACGAGAAGAAGCTCGAAGACCGCGAAGATCGCCCTCCGCTTGGAGCCGGCCCGCATGGCCGCGCTGCCGATCGCGGCCACCAACAGCGCTGTCAACGTACCGGCGAACCGGAGCGCTCCCACCGGCCCCAACGCGGCCGCCAACACGGACCCGTGGGTTAGTGAAGAGCGAAGCACTGCGACCATCGCGATCAGCAAGACCGCGCCGACGACGACCGCCGAGGTGCGCAAACGTGTACGCCCGAGCTTAGCTCCGATGAGGCACCCGCCGAATCCTCCGAGGAAAGCGGCGAGAACGGAGCCGGAAGGAGCCATCGTCGCGATCAGTACGCTCCAACCGAGCCCGTGGATCGTGGCTCTTCCGAGCTCGGCAAGGGCGCCGGCCGCCCCAAGCGACGCGGGCTGCGCGATCGCGGTCATGCCGCCCTCCGACGCGCCGAGTCCAGATGCCTGCCGTCGCCGAGCACCCGCCCGCTCACGCGGTCGATGATGACCACCTCGCAACGGAGCTGACCCAGGGCCCTGCCGACGCGCTCGAGATCACCGCGCTCGACGCCCGATGAGCCCGCCGGCGTGAGAAGCCACCGTCGCCACTGCGATTGAGCATGCGGATCGTGAACCGCGTCGACCGCAATGACGACACGGACGCGGCCGTAGCGCCGGGTCGTGACCGAGCGCAACTCGTCGAGCCATGCCGCCATGGTCGGAGGCGCGAACACCACGAGCGCGGCGGGCCCTCCCGGATCCACCTCTGCCAGGAAGCGCTTCAAGCCGCTCCCGCTTTGGCCCGAGAACCCCGAAGAGGTCATCACCTTGTGGAGCGCGTCGGAACGATCCGACGTCGCCTCTGGAGAACCATCGGCCGCAAACCGCCAGTCCATGCCGAGCGCCTCTTCCTCAATCGCCGCCCGCGCCGCCGCGGCGGCCGCTTCGTCGTGTGCGTCAGCGACGAGGTAGGCGACGGTCCTGCGGGCCCGACTCAACGCGCGCTCCGGGGTCCGGACCATCAGCTTGCGCGTGCGGCCAAACACCTTCCAATGAATGAAACGCGCAGAATCGCCCGGCACGTATCTCCGGAGCTCGACCCGGTCGCCATCTTCGAGTCCCATCGGATGCGGGTACTCCTCCCCACCGGTGAGCGAGGTGAGAACAGGCAGTCGCCGAATGCCGCCAAGGTGGGGAAGCACCTCGATGGGACCGGGTTGGCGATGGTGAAACGCGATTCGGGACAGCCCGAACGCATCTTGTACGACGACCCTCCGGATGACCGTTTGGAAAATACCGCGCCGGCGAAGCGTCACCCGCTCTCGAAGCCGCCCACGCTCGGAAACACGGTCGGCCGCGTCGGCATGCGGTGACACCCAGGTCCAATTCACCTGCACCAACGGAAGCCACCACAAGGACGGAAGCGAAAAGCCCGTCGGCAACGGCGCCCCGGTCTCGAATGTCGAAGTCGACCAACGAAACGACGCCCGCCTGAGCCGCAACCAAAGGCCGAGGGCACTGCAGGCAACGACCACCGTCGCGATCGCGAGCAGGCCCACGCCGCCATAGCCGACGACCAGCAAAACCAGATCGAGCTTCTTGAAGCCAAAGCTGAGCAACGCCACGAACGCGACCCCGGCGAGCGCCATGCCGAGCGGGGTGAACGGCCACAGATCGGCGGCGCGCCGCGCGACAGACCCAGCCCGCGCAAGAGCCCCCTCGACCGATCCGGGAAATGCGTTGGGGGGCTTCATGCTCGCGATCGTGCCACGTGACAGCAGTTTAGGCCGCCGAGAGTGTCTTGACAGCCCTAGAGCCAAAGCTAACCTCTGCCAGCCCGGCGAAAAGCCATGGATCACGCCCGAGGGAGAATATGACCGATGTGATGATCGACGCGCGGGATTTGACCAAGCACTACGGTGCGGTCACCGCGCTCAAGAACGCTACTTTTCAAGTCAACCGGGGCGAGGTCGTCGGTTTCCTAGGTCCGAACGGCGCCGGGAAAACCACGACGATGAAGATCCTCACGTGCTTCATCGCGCCCTCCGCGGGGACGGCGCGCATCGGCGGCGCCGACATCTTCGAGGACCCGATCGCCGTCCGCGAAGCGATTGGCTATCTGCCCGAAAGCACGCCGCTCTACACCGAGATGCTGGTGCTCGAGTACCTCGAATTCGTCGGAAAGATGCGCGGGCTGAGCGGCGCAGGGCTTCAGGCGCGGCTTCGAAGAGTCGTCGAGGAAACCAGCCTGGGCGACGTCATCGGCAAGAGCATCGGCGAGCTGTCCAAGGGCTTCCGCCAGCGGGTCGGCCTCGCACAGGCCCTGATTCACGAGCCACCGGTCCTGATTCTCGACGAGCCGATGAGTGGTCTCGATCCGAACCAGGCCTCGGAGATTCGGGAGCTGATTCGCGAGATCGGCCGCGAGCGCACCGTGATTTTGTCGACCCACAATCTGGCGGAGGTGCGGGTCACCTGCGGGCGCGTACTGATTATTTCCCAGGGTGAGCTCGTGGCGGACGACACCCCGGAGGAGCTCGCAGCGCGAGGTGGCAAGCCCCGCTTCGTGGCGACGCTCCGGCAAAACGGTCACAGCCCGTCGGACATTCGCGAAGCGTTTTCCGTCATCGGCGACGCCCAAAGTGTGAAGGATCAAACCGGCGCCGCAGCCGGCGAGGTGGTCGTCGAGGTTGTGCCAAAGGGCAACCAGGACCTGCGCGCGGACATCTTCCAGGCGGCGGTGGCCGCCAACCTCGTGCTCCTCGGCCTCGAGCAGCGCGGAGAAAACCTCGAAGACATCTTCCGACAGCTCACGACGGGCACGGGGGCGTCATCATGAATCACATCCTCACCATCGGCGGCCGCCAGTTTCGAAGCTACTTCAACGGGCCGGTGGCATACATCGTCATCTGCATCGTCATGTTGACGTTGGGCTTCTTCTTCTGGAACACGTTTTTCCTCTACGGGCGCGCCAGCGCTCGAGAGATGTTTCGTTGGTTGGGACTCATCCTCGTGTTCGCCCTTCCCGCGCTAACGATGGGCCTTCTCGCCGAAGAGAAGCGCACCGGCACCATCGAGCTTCTCATCACGATGCCTGTGACCGAGGCGCAAGTGATCCTGGGCAAGTTCCTAGGGGTCGTCGGTCTCTACGCGGTCCTCTTGGTGCTGACCCTCGCCTACCCGATCAGCATCTCCACCCTCGGCAACCTCGATTGGGGCCCCGTATGGAGCGGCTACCTCGGCTTGTTCCTGCAAGGCTCCGCCATTCTCGCCATCGGCTTGATGGCATCGAGTTGGACAAGCAATCAGTTGATCGCTCTGTTCGTCGCCCTGACGTTGAGCGTGTTCTTCTGGGTGCTCGACAAGTTCTTGGCACTGCTTCCGACGAGCGCAGCCTCGGCCCTGCAATGGTTGTCGTTCGACTACCACTTCCAAAGCATGGCCCGCGGCGTCGTGGACCTGCGCGACGTTCTCTTCTTTCTCTCCATGACCCTATTCGCATTGGCACTGGCGTTTAGGGCATTGGAATCGCGGCGGTGGAGCTGATCGATGTCATCCAAAATTCAAAAGCGCGCCGCTAGTGAGTCCTTGCTCTTCCTCTTGTTCGCGGGCGGGATCCTCATCCTCCTCAACGTGCTCGTGGCGTACTTCCCTTCGCCGCGTGTCGACCTCACCCGGAACGGGCTCTTCTCTTTGGCCGAAGGCTCCGAACGGCTTGCCGGGAGTCTCGACGACCGCCTCGAGATTACTGCCTACTTCACCGAGAATCTCCCGCCTCCCTTCAACGCCACCGAGCGTCACGTGCGCGATTTGCTCTCCGAGTACGCCGCTGCGTCGAGCGGCCAAATCATCGTTCAATTCGTCAATCCGGACGACGAGGCGAAGCAGCAGGCAGCCCGCGCCGACGGCGTCCAACCAGTCGCACACCAGAAGATCGAGGAAGACCAGGTTGCGGTCGTCGAAGGCTACCGGGGCATGGTCCTGCGCTACCTCGACGAGACGCGGACGATCCCGGTCATTCAGGACACGACGGGCCTCGAGTACATGATCACGTCCGCGATCAAGGAACTGGTCGGCGAGCGCAAGCCCGTCGGCATCATCAGCGGTCACGGAGGCCCCAGTCTCGAGCAGGGGCTGACGAGCCTGAGGTCCGTCCTGAAGCTGTATGACATCCGGGAAATCGACGCGACGCAGGAAATCGATACAGGGCTGGCTGCTGTGTTGGTCATCGGCCCACAGGAGCCGTTCAGCACCGACGAGCTACGGCGCATCGACCAGTTCGTCATGCGTGGCGGCTCGCTCGGCGTCTTTGGCGGAACGCTTGCCGTGGACCTCGCCGGCCAAACCGGGCCCGCAGGCCGACCGGTGGACTCGCGCATCGACGGACTGCTCAGCGCCTGGGGCGTTCAATTGACATCGAAGATCGTGGCCGACGCGCAGTGCAGTCGCGCGCCGATGCGGGGGCCGATGGGCCTTCAAGTGCTCGTGCCCTACCCGCCGATCCCGGTGCTCCAACTCAACGCGGAACAGCTCGAACATCCCGTCATGTTCCGACTGGCGTCACCCATGCTTCCGTTCGTTGCGCCGCTCGAAGTCGGGGACGCGCCGCCCGATGTGCAAATCACGGTTCTCGCGAACTCGTCCCAAGACTCGTGGACGATGTCGGGGCCAACGATCTCCCTCGAGCCCCGCAACCCCCGGGATTGGCAGATGACGTCGGACGCCGGTCCATTCGCACTGATGGTCGCCATCGAAGGCAAGTTGCCCTCGGCGTACGTGGCACCGATCAACGAAGAGGGCGCCAACGCGATTCAAGCTCCGCCGACGGCCGAAGGCAACGTTCGTGTGCTAGTCTCCGGAACGAGCACGTTCCTCGAGGACAGCTTCATGCCGCCACCGACCCAACAGGGCGACGTTCAGTTGAACGCGGCTCTGGCCCTCGCGCTCAACGCGATCGACTGGCTGGCAGCCGATTCGGACTTGATTGCGATTCGCGCCAAGACGATCGAAGAGCCGGCACTCGACATCCCAGATTCGGTGCTCGCCGCGGAAGACACCGCGCTTGCCGCCGCCGAAGAAGGCGACGAGGCGGGTGTCGAATCAGCACTGGCAGAACGCACGGCGGCGATCGAATCTTGGGACGGCAAGAAGCGCGCGTACCGCTGGCTCAACACGCTCGGGATTCCGTTCCTCGTCGCGTTGTTTGGGCTGTTCCGGTGGCGACAGCGCTCGAACAAAAAGAAGACCCTCAAACTCTAGGCAAGGGGAAGACTCGCAATGGAATGGCGAAAGAACCGGATTGCGATCGGAGCAGTGGCGTTTTTCATACTGCTCGGTCTGACGCTGTGGGCGGTGAGCAGTAGGGACCGACAGCCGAGTGGGTCGGGAGAGATCCCGTCGGTGGAGCTCGACAAGGCCGCGATCACGACGCTCGAGATCACCCGACCTGAGAACCAGCGAGTCGTGCTGTCCGTTGTCGATGGGGTTTGGCGCGTGACCGAACCGCTGGATGCCGCCGCCGACCAGAACAACGTAGAGTCCGCCCTCAATCGGCTGGCCGACCTGAGCGTCACGCGCGTCGTCGCTACCAAGCCGGAGAACTACGCGCGACTGCAGGTCGACGATGCAAGCGCGGTGCAGGTCATCGTGAAGGCGGGCGAGGACACGCTAGCTCGGCTCATGGTCGGCAAGTACGGCAACGGCATGACGATGGTGCGGATCGACGACCGCACCGAGGTCTTCGGTGCGAGCGGCTCACTCCGCTACGCGTTCGACCGGGAGCTCAAGGTGTGGCGTGACCGACAGGTCGTCAGCGTCGAAGCGGCCAACGTGCAGACGATCCGCTTCGAAAGCCCCAACGGGACGTTCCACTTCCAGCGCGAGGGCGAGGGCTGGACGGCCCTGGAAGGCCAAGACGACTTGGGCGCGTTCGATCCGAAACAGGTGACGGGTAACCTATCGACGGTGGCGCGACTAACCGCGTCCGACTTCGCTCCTGACGAGACGTCTGAGGCCAGAGCCGGGCTGACGGAGCCCAAGGCCACCGTGACCATGACCTTGGCAGCAGATCCGAACGCGATCGTCCTCGAGCTCGGCGACAGCACAGAGCAAGCCGGCGAGCTGTACCTACGGCGACGCGGTGAGTCGACGATCTACGTGATCTCGCAGTACCTAGCCGACCGGCTGCAACCCGACGCGAACGCATTCCAGACGCCGGAGGCGCCCCCGGCTCCGCCACAAGGGATGCCACCCGCACCGCCCGGAGGCCAACAGCAACCTCAGCTTCCTCCGGAAGTCATGCGGCAGCTGCAAGAGCAGATTCGGGCTCAGCAGGCGCAACAACAGCAGCAGCCGTAGTCTGCTAGTTACCGGCCCCGAGCCGCCAACCGGCAACCATCACGGCGCCCCAGCCGACCAAGAAGAACAAGCCCCCAACGGGCGTGATTGCGCCCAGCTTGGTCTGGCCCGTGATCGTCATGAGGTAGAGGCTGCCACTGAAGAGCGCGACGCCCGCGACGAAGGACCAGCCGGCCACCGTGGCCGAGGTGCCCGAGCCTCGATGAAGCAGCCACGCCGCGAACCCGAGAGCCAGCGCATGGGTGAGATGGTAGTGGGCGGCGGTGGTCCACCACTCCAAACGCTTCACCCCGTCCGGGAGTGACTCCAGTCGAGATCGCAACCCATGCGCCCCAAACGCACCCAAAGCCACGGCGCTGAAGCCGAGCAAGCCCGATAGAACGACGAAGATCCGGATCATTGCCGCCCATGATGGGCCAACTGGCGCACGGCGACCAGCCCGCGCGGTAGCACCTCGCCAACGTACGGGTTAGGCTTCGCTGGCGACCGGGGTTTTTGGAGCCACGACTCGGAGATGACCGCAGATTTCGGCGTAAACCAAGGGCTGGTCGAAGAGCAGTTTCTCAAGTGGGTAGACAACCCCCTTGCAGTGGACGAGGCGTGGCGAGCGTACTTCGAAAGCCTCACGCCGACCGACTGGCCGCAAATCTCGAGCGCGGGGACGGTGATCGCGCCGATCACTTCCACGGGTGTGTTGAGCCCGGCCCTGCTGCCATCGGACGGAAACGGCTCGGCAGCGTCGCTGGGGCCGGAGGAGTTTGACCGCGACGGGGGCGTGCGCGACTCGGTATTCTTGCCACCGACGGCGGAGACGACCTTGGCGCCGGTCGTCCCCGGAGAACGCACTTCGTTTCCACCCTCTTCCGAGGTGCTTGCAGCCAATGAGCTTCAGGCGCGTCTTTCGGCACTCATCAACGCATATCGCGTGCGCGGACATCTCTTCGCAAACCTCGATCCGCTTGGCCTGCATCGGGGGCCGCCCAAAGACGAATTCGTTCTGCAGCGCTACGGGCTCGCCCACGTCGACCCGGACACGATCTTTGCAACGGGCAACTTGGCAGGACCGGCAACCGAGCCGCTGCGCTCCGTGCTCGAGCGCCTGAAAGACACCTACGCGCGAACGATCGGCGTCGAGTTCACCTTTCTCGAGAATCAGGAAGCGCGCGATTGGCTCCGTGAGCGCATGGAGCTCACGGGCAATCACATCGACCTGAGCCGCGAACAGCAGATCCGCATCCTCACGAAGCTCACCGATGCCGAGATCTTCGAACAGTTCCTGCACACCAAATACACGGGCGCAAAGCGCTTCTCGCTGGAGGGTGGCGAGAGCGTGATCCCGATGCTGGACATTCTGGTGGAGCGCGCTTCAGAGCTCGGCGTCGAGGAGGTCGTCATCGGGATGGCGCACCGCGGGCGCCTCAATGTGATGGTCAACATCATGGAGATGAACGTCCGGCAGATCTTCGCCGGCTTCGAGGATGACGACCCCGAAACGTACGTCGGACGCGGCGACGTCAAGTACCACCTCGGGTATTCGCTCGATCGAAAGACCGCAAGCGGGAACAGCATCCACATGACGCTTGCGTTCAACCCGAGCCATCTGGAGTGGGTCAACCCCGTGGTCGAGGGCCGCGTGCGCGCCAAGCAAGACCGCAAAGCAGACGAACACCGGATAAGCGTGCTGCCGCTGCTGATTCACGGCGATGCGGCATTCGTCGGCCAGGGGGTTGTCGCGGAGACGTTGAATCTCAGCCGGCTGCAAGCGTACGAAACGGGCGGAACGGTCCACGTCGTCATCAACAATCAGATTGGGTTCACCACCAACCCCGAGGACTCGCGCTCGACGGCGTACTGCACGGACATCACGCGGATGCTGCGGTGTCCGGTGTTCCACGTGAATGGCGAAGATCCCGAAGCGGTGGCACAGGCGGTGACGTTGGCGGCCGAGTATCGGCAACGCTTCCACGGCGACGTCGTGCTCGATTTGTTCTGCTACAGAAAGTACGGCCACAACGAGGGCGACGAGCCTCGATTTACCCAGCCGGAGATGTACGCCGCGATCGACCGGAAGCAGACGGTCCGCGAGGTGTACATCGAGCACCTCGTCAAGACAGGGAAGCTGACGACCGAGCAGGCCGAAGAGATCAAGAGCAGGCGCCAGCAAGACTTGGAGAACGCCCTCGAAGACACGCGCAAGAACGGCAACTACAACCTCATCCCCGCCTCGATGTTGGGACTTTGGACCGAATACAAAGGCGGGAGCGATCTGGACGTGCCCGACGCGGACACCCGCTTCGCGAGGGAGAAGCTCGACGACGCGCTCGATAAGCTGACCAGCTACCCCGACTGGTTCACGCCGCACCCTCGCATCAAGCGCTTCGTCCTCGACAAGCAACGCAAGGTCCTAGAAACAGGGGAAGGCGTGGACTGGGGCACCGCCGAGAACCTCGCTTTTGGAACCCTTCTCCTCGAAGGTGTCCGGTGCAGGCTGACGGGCCAGGATGTTCGGCGCGGCACCTTTAGCCACCGCCATGCGGTGATCTTCGACTCCGAAACCGGCCGCCGGTACACACGGCTGGGCCACCTGAGCCCCGACCAGGCGCACTTGGAAATCTACGACAGCTCGCTTTCTGAAGCGGGCGTCGTCGGCTTCGAGTGGGGCTACTCGCTCGACTCGCCGGATGCGCTGGTCTGCTGGGAAGCACAGTTCGGTGACTTCGTGAACACCGCGCAGGTGATCATCGACCAGTTCATCTCATCCTCCGAGGACAAGTGGCACCGGCTGAGCGGCTTGGTCCTGTTGCTCCCTCACGGCATGGAAGGCCAAGGTCCCGAGCACTCGAGCGCGAGACTCGAACGGTTCCTCCTGCTCTGCGCGGAAGACAACATGCAGGTGGTCAATCTCACGACACCCGCACAGCTCTTCCATTGCCTCCGTCGTCAGGTCCTACGCCCCTGGCGCAAGCCACTGATCGTCATGAGCCCGAAGAGCCTCTTGCGGCATCGCCGCGCGATTAGCACGATGGACGAGCTCGCCGAGGGTGCGTTCCAACGAATCATCCCTGACGATCCGGTCGTCGATCCTAGCAAGGCGCGCCGCCTCGTGATGTGCACCGGGAAGATTTATTACGACCTTCTCGAACGCCGAGAGCGGGACGAGGTCGACGACATCGGGATTCTCCGCGTCGAGCAGCTGTACCCACTTCGCGCGAGCGAGCTCCAGACCCGCCTCGCCCCCTACCCCAAGGACGTCGACTTGGTCTGGGTGCAAGAAGAGCCCTGGAACATGGGGGCTTGGTACTTCATGCGCGCGCGGCTACCGGAAATCCTCGGGAGCGAGCAGCCATTGCGCTGCATCGCCCGGCCAGAAAGCGCTAGCCCTGCCACCGGTTCCGGGGCCTCGCACAAGCTTGAGCAACAGCTTCTGATCGACGAAGTGTTTAGCTAGGGACGGTCCCACCGTTGGTCCCGGAATTAGCAGCGGCCCCGTCCGCGAACGGGGCCGCAAGGGATAGATCTCTAAGCTTACTTCTTCGCGTTGACCGAAATGCTGCGCGGCGTGGGCGCGTCTTTCTTCGGAAGCCTCAACGCGAGCACGCCATCCTTCAGATCGGCGCTGATGTTGTCCGTGTCGACGGTTTCGGGAAGGGTGAACGATCGAGAGAAGCTGCCGTATTGGCGCTCGACACGGCGATAGGTGCCTTCGCTCTCTTCCTTCTCGACCTTACGTTCTCCGCGGATGGTGAGGACGTTCTTCTCGACGTCGATGTTGACCTCGTCGGCAGTCAAGCCCGGTACCTCGGCATCGACGAAGAAGGCGTCGTCCTCTTCGCGAATGTCGACGGCAACTTGAAATGCCTGCTTTGCAAGCCCCCTGCCACTAAGAAAGTGGTCATGGAGGCGGTTCATCTCTTCAAATGGATCCCAGCGAACCAACATGATGTACTCCTCCGTCAACCTGCGTGTGCAGGCCCGGTCATTGCCGGAGCAGGCCAGGACGCGACCATCGCACCTCAGCCGTCTTCCGGCGATTGAGCCAAACTAAGCATGGAAACCGCACTGTCAACTCTCGAATTGACTGCATTTTGGGGCGCGATAGGCTACCGGCAGATGAGGGTTTCAACGCTCGTGCTCGTGTTGGCGCTGGTGGGTGGCGCGCTAGCGGTAGGCTGCGTCGAGGATGTGCGCTTCAATCCGTCCGGATGCGACGTACACGTTCGGGGGCAGTGGCTCGTCGATGGACAGAATCCGACGGCCGAAACCTGCGGCAACATCGGGTTGGTCGAGCTCGCCATCATCGATGAGCCGGAGCTCGAGTTTTGGGTCGCCCCCGAGTTCACGCTGAAATGCGACGCCCAGAGCGACTCCAACGCCGTGGTCATCGACGGCGGTGCGTACCT
>CALJYC010000157.1 GCA_937984275.1 uncultured bacterium
TCCAGCCGAGATGACCAATAGAATGACGCCCAATCGTCCATCCTGGCGTTGGATTGCGGCAGGCTGCCGATGAAGTTGTCGTGATCGAGCCCGAACGAGGGCGCGCCAAACGCATGCAAGGCGGCCAAAGAACGGCCCAACGCTTCATCGAAATCCGGCCGGCGCCTCGCGGGCTTCAGCAGCTCGAGCGCCAGGTATGCGGGCCGCTCGTCCGACACGGCGACGACTCGTGGCGTGCGAATCGCTCTTGCCTCTTCCAGCCAGCGAAGCCCACGCGCCTCCGCCTCGAACATGCCGCGGGGCGGATCGGGATGCGTTTTGACGAAGATGCTCGCGCGACCACGAAGCGCAACCCCGAATGCGTCGTTGATATCTCCACCCCTGAGTCGCTTTGCACCGAGTACCTGCGTGCTCAGGCGTTGCTCTAGGGCATCGCGCAACTCCGGGCTCATACCGGGTGATTCTCTCGAATGTGTCGAAGAAGCCCGCGGCACGCCGCTTCGCAGATATCGAGCACGCTTTCGAAGCCGTCGCCTTCGCCGTAGTACGGGTCCGGCACGTCAGCGTCGCGAGGCGAGTCGGGATCGTAGCTGCGGAAAAGCACGACCTTAGCGTCAGCGGCCGCGCCGGGCGCGAGCCGCAACAGGTCCCTTTCGTTCGAACGGTCCATCGCGATCACGTAGTCAAAGTACTCGAAGTCTTTCGCAACGACTCGCCGCGCGCGCCCCCTGATATCGATGCCCCGGCGTTTCCCGGCGGCCCTTGCGCGACGGTCTGGGGGCTCGCCTACGTGCCAGTCCCCCGTTCCCGCGCTGTCGATCTCGATCTGAGCCGTGAGCTGCTCTTCTTCTAGCAACCGGCGCATGGTCGCTTCGGCGGTTGGCGACCGGCAAATGTTCCCGAGGCAAACGAAACAAACGCGTACGGGCATCACTAGGGCGTCAGTAGGACCTTCCCGACGTTTTGGCCAGCCTCGATGTACCCATGTGCCTCGGCTGCCTGCTCAAGCGGAAAGGAACGATCGACGTGCGGTTTGATGAGACCCTGCTCATAGTGCGCCAACAGCGCGGTGAACGCTCCATGGGTCAATTCCCGCTCATCCCAGAGATGCCCCATGTTGACGCCGGCGACCCCCCGATTTTCGTTCATTAGGGACTTCGGCGTCCAAAAGGGGACGTGTGCGAGCTGGCCCAGCACGTGTGTCATTCGCCGCTTGCCGTGCTTGGCCATGTTCGCCCAGCCGAAGAGCACGAGTAATCCGCCTGGACGAAGCAACGAATAGCCCTTTTTCCAGTCGCCGCCCCCGAGCGCATCGAGCACGAGGTCGACGCCATGGCCTTCGGTCAGCCTTCGAACCTCTCGGACGTAGTCGACCGAGTGATAGTCGATCGGGTGGTCGCAACCGTTCTCCCGTACGTAGTCGTGCTTGCTCTGCGACGCCGTACCGTAAGCCACGACGCCACCGACCGATCGACAAAGCTGACTCGCGGCGGTCCCCACGCCCCCCGCGGCTTGGTGAATCAGAACGTGGTCGCCGGCTCTCACCCGGAACACGTTGAACAGCATGTGGTAGGCGGTCAGATAAGTGACCGGAAGCGCCGCACCTTCCTCGAACGTCATCTGCTCCGGCATCACGTAGGTCTGCCCTGCGTCGACGCAGACCGTATCGGCGTATCCGCCGAACCGGGTCATCGCTAAGACTCGCTGTCCTTCGCTCCTACCTGCAACGCCGTCACCGATCGCGTCGATGATGCCGGACACCTCATATCCGACGACCATGGGGAGAGGCGGTGCGTCTGGATAAAGCCCCTGCCGGGCCATGATATCGGCGAAGTTGATCCCCGACGCACGAACGCGAATCCTGACTTCCCCCGGGTGAGGAGTGAGGTCTTTGCCTTCGCGGACTTCGAAGACATCGGTCTTACCGTACTTTGGAATCCACACTGCCTGCATGGTCGAAGACTCACACCATTTAGAACGATGTCACGTACGTCTGGTACGTGTTAGAGTTAGCGCATGGACGTCGTTCTGGCACCCGACATCTACGTCAACGCTTCGGTGGCGCTTGGCTCTCCACCCGAGCACGCAGTGCGGCGCGCATTTGGGGGTCCCGGCAGGCCGAAAGCGTCGGGCTGGGTCATGGAGCGAGTCGAGTCGATGCTCCACGCGATCCCCGAGTTCAAAGACGGCGCCGTCGAACAGCAGATGGCGACCATTCGGGGTCTCGTGGATGTCGTTGAAACCGACGAATTCTTCATCGAAGACTGGGACAAGGCCCTCATTGCGCTCGCCAAAGCCGCTGGGGTGGGCAGGGTGCTGACCGATCACCCCGATCTTCTCGCCTCCCAGAATGTGGAGGGGGTCGAGTTCGTTTCGTCCGACAGTTGGCTAGGCGAACAGGCGACGCCACCACCCCCGCCCGTTGTTTAGCGATGTCCGACCCGTTTCTTCCGCAGAAGGATGAAATCAGGCGGCGCTTGGAAGGGCGCTATGTCGGCGCGGTCCCCCACAACCAGGCGTTGAACCTTCATGTGGTCGACTACAGGCCTGAGCACTTGTCCCTTGCGCTTCCGTATCGCGAGGATCTCGTCGGTAATCCGGAGACGGGCGTGCTTCATGGTGGCTGCATCACCAGCTTGATCGACGCCACGTGTGGCGGCGCCGTCATCATGTCGCTCGCTGCACCCCGTCGCATTGCGACCCTCGACCTCCGAATCGACTACGTGCGTCCCGCGTTGCCCCATCAGGAAGTCATTTGCGACGCCCACTGCTACAAGGTCACCCGGCACGTTGCCTTCGTCCGTGCGGCCGCGCACCATGGTGATAAGGCGAGCCCCATTGCGACGTCTTCTGGCACTTTCGTCGTCTTTCGCGACGAAGGACGCCGTGACCAAGGCGGTCAAGGCGAGGACGGAGAGTCCGTATGAAGTTACGCGATGCAGTCACAGCCGTTCGCGAGACCGGCGACTTCACGGCCATCCAAGAAGCCATCCCCTATACCCGGTTCATGGGCATCACTGCGGAGCTGGTCGACGGCGATGTGATCGGCCGAATGCGCTACTCGGACCACCTCGTTGGTAATGCATCGGTCCCGGCGTTGCACGGCGGCACGCTCGGCGCTCTGATGGAGTCGACGGCGATCTTCAAGCTTCTGTGGCACGGAGAGACGACCGCAGTGCCTAAGACGATCAACATCACCGTTGAGTACCTCCGGGGTGCGCGACCCGAGGATGTGTTCGCCCGTGCAGAGTTCACCCGCCACGGTCGGCGGGTCGCCAACGTTCGCGTCTTCGCGTATCAGGATGACCCGGAGCGTCCCGCTGCTGTCGCGACGGCGCACTTCCTTCTGGTGCAAGAGTAACGCGTTCGCATGACCAAACAGCCAATTCACGGGCTCACCAACGTCCAGTTGGTAGAGCGCGGACGAGAGTTGCTGCCGCGTGGGCATGGGGTCGACGCCGCTCACACGCGCGCCTGAGGAGGCAGAGGTGGAGCGCTTCATGGGCTGGCTGCGCGCCGAGGGCTTACCCGTTCGGCAGCGCATCACCAAAGGCCGCAATGTGATGGCCGCGTGCGGCCAGCTGGGCAACCCTTCAGCGCGCGAAGAGCGCCGCGCGCTTCGAACGGTGCGAGCGTAGCTACTTCTTGTCGCGCTTCTTCTTGCCGCGGTAACGAACCCGGATGGGCGTTCCCCGGAAGCCGAAGCGCTTGCGAATTTGATTGACCACGTAGCGCTGGTAACTGAAGTGCACGCCGTTCGGATCGTTGGTCATGATCACGAACGTGGGCGGGCCAATGGTGGCCTGCGTGATGTAATACAACCTGATCGCGCGATGGTGCATCGTCGGTGGCGGGTGCTTCTCGAGCACTTCTTCGAAGAAGCGATTGAGCTCGGCGGTGCCGATCCGTTTTCGATGCTCCGCCACCGCATCTTCCACACGCCCGAGCAAGGCTGTGACGCCCCTTCCCTGCAGCGCGCTCACGGTCACCATGGGCGCCCAGGGCACGAAGGCCAGGATCTCGCGAGTTCGATCCATCGCCTTCTTTTGGGCCTCGCGGGTCAGGAGATCGGTCTTGTTGAGCGCGATTACCAGCGCGCGGCCTCGGTCGTCCGCCAGCCCAGCGATCTTCGCGTCCTGCTCGCCGACGCCGGCCTCAGCGTCGATCATGAGCACGACGACATGGCTGCGTTCGATCGAGCGAATGGCCTGGAGCACGCTCAGGCCTTCCACGCCGCGCTTCTTCACGCTCCGCTTGCGTCGAATACCGGCCGTGTCGATCAGAATCAGTCTCTTCCCGTCGCGTTCGACCAAGGTGTCGACGCTGTCGACGGTGGTTCCTGGGCGATTATCGACCAGTTGCCGGTCTTCGCCGCAAAGCTGATTCACCAACGAAGACTTCCCTGCGTTCGGTCTCCCGATGATCGCCACCCTCGGGACGTCGAGCTCAGGCTCGGCGACCTCGACGACTTCGGGTAGCCGATCGGCGATCGCTTCTTCCAAATCGCCGATGCCTCGTCCGTGAAGCGCAGAGATCGGCATGATCGAGCTGATGCCGAGCTCGTAGTACGACACCGCATGGTGTTCCTTCGGCTTCGAGTCCGCCTTGTTCGCCACGAAGATCACCGGCTTCCCTGCGTCGCGCAAGAGTGCCACGGCTTCGCGGTCGGCGGGCAATGGGTCGACCGTTGCATCGACCACGCACACGACGACATCGCATTCTTCGAGTGCCAACCGGACCTGGCTAGCGATGCCGGCCTTCATTGGATCGTCGCTGTCCGGATCGAAGCCACCCGTGTCGATCAGCACGAACTCGCGACCTAGGGCGAACGCGTCGGCGTAGTGGCGATCGCGAGTCACGCCCGGGATGTCCTCCACTATGGCAATGTGCTGCCCGGCCAAACGGTTGAACAGGGTGCTCTTGCCGACGTTGGGCCGTCCAACGATGGCAACCAGCGGCCGATTGACGATCGAGCCTGCCGGCCGACGGGCGTGAGCGCGACGCCGCCGGCTCATGCTTGACCCTCCTTGATCGCAAGCTGCCGCGCCTTGATCGGGTCACGGGTCCATCCGGGAACCACCTTTACCCATAGACGCAGATACACCTTCCGCTGCAAGAAGGCCTCGATCTGCTCGCGGGCCTCGGTGCTGATTTTCTTAATCGTCTCGCCTTGGCGTCCGATCACGATGGCTTTGTGGCTCGGCTTCTCGATGATGAGGGTGCCCTCGATACGAAGAATGCCGTTTTCTTCACCATAACTGTCGAGCTCGCACGCGATGCCGTACGGGACCTCTTGGCGCGTGTTGAGCATGGCAGCTTCGCGAACCAGCTCGCTCACGAAGAAGCGTTCCGGCCGATCGGTCAGGAAATCCGCGTCGTAGAGCAGGCCTTCTGGCAGCTTCCCGCGGATCTCGCCGAGCAACGCGTCGAGGTTGGTGCCGCGGGTTGCGGAGATCGGCACGACCGCGTCGAATGCCCGCTGTTTCTGATACGCCTCGATGAAAGCAAAGAGCCGGTCTTTCGCTTTGAGGCGGTCGACCTTGTTGATCGCGAGGATTACCGGGAGCTTCGAGCCTTCCAACGTTTGCAGGACCGTGGCGTCCTTTTCGTGGACCTGCGGCGGCGCGCTGGCCTTTGGCGCTTCCGTCACGAACACGACCACGTCGCAATCGACCAGCCCTTGTTTGGCGCTGTCGATCAACACGCGGCCGAGCGCCCCCTTGGGCCGCTCTAGCCCAGGCGTGTCTACAAAGGCCACCTGCGTGGGCGGATCGTCAGATGCGTACACCCCCAAGACGCAAGACCGCGTCGTGCCTGGCCTCGGTGTCGCGATCACGAGTTTCTGCCCGAGGAGCGCGTTGAGCAGCGTGGACTTCCCGACGTTGGGGCGTCCTACGATCGCACATCGGCCTGCGCGCGGCGCTTCAGCATGATCTTCGGGCTTCGGCATGGGGGCGGCAGTGTAGCGGGGGGCGGCTTTCGATCGAGCCGGAAGCGTGGCCCCCCCCGAGGCTCTGAGCTATGCTCGCCGCGCCCATGCGAAATATCACTTCCCATTCGGTCCGCCTTGCTTTGATTTGCATCGTTTTGGTGGCTGCTTGCACAGGCGGCGAGGGGACGAGCTGCTTTCAACCCGACGAATGCGACGGCACGTTGATCTGTTGCCACGTGGGCAGCCCATTTACCCAGGGAACGTGTGAAACCCAGGAAGTTTGTGACGAGCTTCAGGGCGGTGCCGGGGGCGCGGGTGGCGCGGGCGGCGCCGGCGGTGAAGGCGGCATCGGCGGCGCGGGCGGTCTGGGTGGCACCGGCGGCGTAGGCGGCGCCGGCGGCGCAGGCGGCGCGGGCGGCCTGGGCGGCACGGGCGGTCAAGGCGGCACGGG
>CALJYC010000158.1 GCA_937984275.1 uncultured bacterium
CGTCCCCGGACGCGATCCTCTTCTTCGAAGTCCGAAGAGGCACCCGCCCCCTAGACGCCCGCAGCTGGCTAGGCCTATAAAAAGGGGTCAGACCCCTTTTTCAAAGGGTTAATTCCGCGCGCGCTGAGTACCGTGTTTGCGCGTGTTAAGGTGTCGGGCACTGGAGGCGAGATGAGCTATCGGGATTTCATCAACAACTTTTCGGTCACCCCGGTGGGGCGTTGGATCGCCAAGACATTCGCTTCAAAGGTAGATCCGTTCCTGTACAAAGTGAGCGGAGGACGCTTTACCAGCACCGGACCGTTGACGATCCCGCAGCTCACGCTGACCACCATCGGCCGGAAGTCGGGCAAGGAGCGGACGGTTCAACTCGGCTACTCCGAGGACGGTGACGACGTTCTGATCGTCGCGAGCAATTTCGGCGGCACGAACCATCCGGCTTGGTCCTACAACCTCGAAGCGAATGCATCGGCCAAGATTCTGCTAGGTTCGGAGACTAGAGAAGTCGTCGCCGCGCGTCTGACCGACTCGGAAAAGGCCATCCTTTGGCCGAAGATCGCGGACACGATTCCGCAGATGAAGTCCTACGTGAAGAGGACCGACCGGAATATCAAGGTGTATCGGTTGACGCCCGCGTAGCCCCCGGCCCCAATCCTCAGCGCCAGCGTCAGCGTCAGTGTCAGTGTCAGTGTCAGTGTCAGTGTCAGTGTCAGTGTCAGTGTCAGGTTGCGAAGCTGGTCTCTTCCTGCAGGCTTGCTCAGGCATGAAGAAGAACACTGGATTCGCTCTCCTCGGTTTGTTTGCTCTTGTCCTGGGCGTGCCTGCGGCGCAGCACTTCCAT
Source organism: uncultured bacterium (assembly GCA_937984275.1). Classification (GTDB taxonomy): domain Bacteria; phylum Myxococcota_A; class Polyangia; order Polyangiales; family Houyiibacteriaceae; genus SG8-38. Next base: position 842 of record CALJYC010000158.1, read on the forward strand.
GGCTCCACTGCGAGCGCCGGGCGCAACTACAAGATCAAAGGCGAGGTTCGCGCGCAGACCGGCGGCTACCGTCACGTGGTCATCATCAAGAACAAGACGCGCGACTGGCTCAACTGCGAAGTTTGGACCGACATCGATCCGCAACCGCCGCAAAGCGCGAGAGTTGGCCCGCGTAACACGCGCGAGGTGGTCATTCGAACGCGTGCCGAGGAGGACGAATTTATCCCTTACGGCTTCTGCCGAAACAACTAGCGTGCGGGAATTAACCCTTTAAAAAAGGGGTCTGACCCCTTTTTCTACTGTGCTACGGCGCCTAGGGTTTGGGCGTAGGCTAGTAGGGTTTCTAGGTTGGCGTCGCTGATTTTGTCGGGACCGAAGGCCGGCATGTCGTCGCCGCCCGAGCGGACCTTCCAGCGCATCTGTGACGGAGAGGCGCCCTCGCCAGCGATCTTCGGTCCGTCGCCTTCTTCGCCACCGGGGTGGCAGCCTTCGCAGAACTCGGCGTAGACCTCCGTGCCCGCGGCGACGTCGGTGGAGCCAATCGGGAAGTCGAAGTCTTCCAACGAGTAGGCCGTCGTGCCGGCGGACTCCTTGGAGCATCCGTACGCGATTGCCAACGTGCCGATCATCAAGCCTAGGATCAGTTTCGTCCCCATCTTCTTCCCTTTCCCTCGGGCGTCGCTATGCGCGCGGCCCTCCTTCAGTCCCCTTGCGTCGCAACTGTAGCAGCTTTTCGCCCTGGACCCGAAACGCGTCGGCTTCGTCGCGTACCAGGTCGCTATGGCACGCCGCTTTGTCCTCGTCGCCGACGGCGCTCTTCGTCTTGCCAGCCAGCCGATGGATCTCCTCCGGTGCAAGGTGACCTCGAGCCCGGAGGATCTCTTGCTGCTCCGGCGTGAGGGCCGCCGACTTCATGACCCGCTCCCGTTCGAAGCCGCTGGCCTTGCCAGATTCGAACTCCACAATTTCCTTGGAGATGCGCACCGAGCACCAGTCATGGCCACACATCGCGCAAAAATCCGTGTCGACGTCAAGGTCCTCGTCGTGAAATGCGCGTGCCGTGTCGCTGTCGAACGCGAGGTCAAAGTGCTTTTCCCAGTTGAGCGCCGCTCGCGCCCGGGTGAGGTCATCGTCCCAGTCCCGCGCGCCCGGAATCCCAAGGGCGACGTCCGAGGCATGCGCTGCGATCTTGTAGGCGATGCATCCCTGCTTCACATCGTCCCGCTTTGGCAGGCCGAGGTGTTCCTTGGGCGTCACGTAGCAAAGCATTGCCGCGCCGTGGTAGCCCGCCGACGTGGCGCCAATCGCGCTGGTGATGTGGTCGTAACCGGGAAAGACATCGGTGACCAGCGGGCCGAGCACGTAGAACGGCGCGCCATGACAGCGCTGGCGCTGCAGCTTCATGTTGTATTCGATTTGATCGAATGGGACGTGCCCCGGCCCCTCGACCATCACCTGGCAACCCATGCGCCACGCGCGTTCAGTCAGTTCACCGAGGCGGTCCAGCTCGCCGAGCTGCGCTTCGTCGGTCGCGTCGGCAAGCCCGCCCGGGCGGAGCCCATCCCCTAGTGAAAACGACACGTCGTACTCACGCATCACCTCGCAAATCGCCTCGAAGTGCGTGTACATCGGGTTCTCTTGACCGTGGTGCAGCATCCATTTGGCGAGGAGCGAGCCGCCGCGCGAAACCACGCCGATGAGTCGCTTGCGGATGAACGGCAGATGCTCGCGGGCAACTCCTGCGTGAATCGTAAAGTAGTCGACGCCCTGACGTGCTTGGTGGCGCAGGGTTTCGAGAATCACGTCCAGCGTCAGCTCTTCGATGCTTCGGCCAATGATCATCGAGTAGATGGGCACGGTGCCGATCGGCACGCGAGAGTTGTGGATGATCGCCTTGCGGGTGGCATCGAGGTCCCCACCGGTCGAAAGGTCCATCACCGTGTCAGCGCCCCAGCGTTCCGCCCATCGCAGCTTCTCGACCTCCTCCTCCGTGCCGGAAGACACCGGCGAAGCACCCATGTTCGCGTTGATCTTCGTGAGACCGGCGCGGCCGATGCACATCGGGTCCAGCGCATGACCAAGATGCACTCTGTTGGCCGGGATGATCATTCGCCCCGCGGCGACTTCGTTGCGGACCTCTTCCGGGCTGAGGTGCTTCTCGCGCTCGGCGACGCGTCGCATCTCGGGGGTGATCGTGCCCAGTCGCGCGTGCTCGAGCTGAGTCACCGGAACGAAGCCTTCCGGCGCCACCCAACGATCTCCTCTGCGCTTCCAGTCGGCGGGCATGAAATCCCAGGCCGTCTTGTCCGACGCCGCGGGCATGCCCGGCGTGTCCGGAGAGCTGAATGTGAGCGGTCCGCCGATCTGGCTCTCGTTCGCGAAGCTTCCGGGCGA
>CALJYC010000159.1 GCA_937984275.1 uncultured bacterium
CGGGGGTCGGTCGTCGAGCAGTCGTCCTCGTCGGTGATCAAGATGACGGCAAGCAACGCACCATCTCGGTTGAACCCTACATTCGCCGTGTTTCGATCGGAAGCCACGATGCTTTCGAGCTGCTGCTCGAAGCCACAACCCCACATGCCATCGGTGCCCTGGCCAGTGATGCACGTCACGTCGTCCACCAAGGCGCCCTGATCGTCGCCGGTATTGTAGTTGAGATAGAACGTGCCATCCGGTGGGGTCTGCGCTTCACACGCGACACGCGGGTCCCCCTGATATCCCGCGACCTGCATGGTGCCCGCCTTACCGGCTCCGCCGCTCCGCATGCAATCGTCGGTCGGATAGAAATCAGTTGAAGCGTCAGGGCCCGCGATGAAGTTGTGGGGAGGTACGGTGGAGTGGCCGAGGTCGGGGGTGATGACGCCGACGTGAAGGTTCTCGATAGCCGGGAACGTACCGGCCGCCGTCGGGTCCGACTCGCCACCGGTGAGCAAGAGCTGCACGAGCCGTGGCACCTGCTGGGCAAGCTTCGCTTGCTCGTCCTTCATCGAGGCCGAGTCGTCGATGACGACCAGCAGGTCCAGCGCGCGCTGCGGGTTGACCGGAACGTTCTGGACGACGCCGTTAATCGTGCATGGATTGAGCGCGTCCAGTGACCGTTGCGTACAGCTGCTAACGGTCGCGACGAGCCCCACCACCATGAGTAAAAAAGCAAAGCGGATCTTCATGTCTTCTCCCCCTACCCGAACAGCGAAATCATACCCACTAGGGCGCATTAAAGCCAATCGAGCGAGAACTTTACAGCAGGCCTCGTCCTATCCGCCCAGGATCATGAAATTTTTTTCATCCCTGGCCTTCTGCTATGCAGAAAGTATAGGGTTAAGTCCATGCGCCGTGTCCTGGTCGTCGACGACGAAGAAAACATCCGGGTCGTGCTCCGCACGCTGCTCAAAAAGCACAATTATCAAGTCGAAGCCGCCGAAAGCGCCGAGACCGCCTTGGAGCAACTCGAACGCTTCGACCCCGACTTCGTTCTCGCCGACGTCCGAATGAGCGGCATGACCGGTCTCGAGCTTTGCGCAGAGCTCAAGGCCCGCTCGTCCCTGGCGACCGTGATCTTGATGAGCGCGTACGGCTCGGTGGATCTCGCGATCGAAGCCATGAAGGTTGGCGCCTATGACTACATCTCGAAGCCCTTCAAACAAGACGAAGTCTTGATCGCGCTCACCAAGGCCGAGGAGCGTGAATCGCTTCGCCGTGAGAATCGGGCTCTCAAGGAAGCCATGCGCAAGGAGCAGACCGTTCACGGCATCCTTGGCAAGAGCGAGGCGATCAACAAAGTATTCTCTACGATCGGCAAGGTTGCCGATTACAAAACGACGGTGTTGATTCAGGGCGAGAGCGGCACGGGCAAAGAGCTCGTCGCACGTGCCCTTCATTCCGGTAGCTCCCGCAAGAACAAACCGTTCATCCCGCTCAACTGCGGTGCGATCCCGGAAACGCTTCTCGAGAGCGAGCTTTTTGGCCACAAGAGAGGGGCGTTCACCGACGCGCATGCGGATAAGAAGGGGCTGTTCGCAGAGGCGGATCAAGGCACGCTCTTCCTCGACGAGATCGGTGAGCTTCCGCTGACGTTGCAAGTGAAGCTGCTCCGGGTCCTGCAGGAAGGATGCGTCCGCCCGCTCGGCGCAACCCGCGACCAAGAGGTGGACGTGCGTGTGGTGGCGGCGACCGTGCGCGATCTCCGACGCGAAGTGGAAGAGAACCGCTTCCGTGAAGACCTCTACTATCGATTGAACGTCCTTCAGCTCAACGTCCCGCCACTGCGTGACCGGCGCGACGACATCATGTTGCTGGTCGAGCACTTCATCGAACGAAACAACGGTCGGCTAGGCACGAAGATCCGCGAGCTCGACCCGCACGCCCGCAAGCTACTGCTCAACTACCCCTGGCCCGGCAATGTGCGCGAGCTGGAAAACACCATTGAGCGTGCGGTCGTTCTTGCGGAGGGGGATCTGATCACGGTCGGCGATTTACCGGAGCGGATGCGAGAGCCCGCCGATCCGGTGGCCGCCAGCCTCTCGAACGGGGAGCTCTCCATCAAGAAAACCGCCCGATTTATGGAGGAAACCCTGATTCGGCGGGCTCTCGAAAAGACGGGGGGTAACCGGACCGCGGCCTCCAAGCTCCTCGAAATCAGCCACCGCGCTCTCCTTTACAAGATCAAAGATTATGGGATTCAGTAGCCGCCGATGGATAATCCGGAATGCTGTGGGGAAGAGGAGCGTTGATCCCGTGATGTGCTGTATGCGTAGAGCCCTAACCGCCGTGGCGTTGTGTGCCTCTCTTTTCGCGGCCGTGGGCTGTCAGAAGAACATCCCAAATACGACCGTGAAGGACACTCCCGAAAACCGGGCGGTCATCACCTTCATGGAGAACTACCGAAATGCGGTGGAGTCGCGGGATGTCGGGGCCCTTCTAGCGATGGCGCACCCTCAGTACCTGGACGACAATGGCACCCCTACGGGTGATGATGACCTCGACTATCGGGCCCTTCAGAAGAAGCTCGCCCGCTGGCGGGAGCGGGTCACCGATGTCCGCTACGAGATCAAATACCGCACGATCACTAGGGAAATGGACCGTGTGCTGATTGCCTACCGATACAGCGCGAGCTTCCGAATCGCGTACGATGAAGAGGATCAGCGCTGGTCCCGTCGGATAGGCGAGAACCGCCTCGTGCTGCTCTACGACAACATTCAGAACCGCTATTACGTGCTTTCAGGTATGTGAAAATTTGCGTTCATATTGAATAAGTACACCAATTCGCGCTACGATCGTGTGGATGCCAAGCTGGAAACGGCGCAAGTGAGTGTGCTTGCCCACAAGTAATGAAACCAATGCGATTCGAGTGTGATAGCTGCCACGCCAAGTACAGGATCTCCGACGAGAAGGTTCGGGGTCGTGTCGTGCGTTTCCCGTGCCGCAAGTGCAATCACAAGATCCTGATCGACGGCCGGGAAGGCGATCCCGATGTTACCGTTCCGGCGGGCGCCGCGTACGGCTTCGATGAAGTGACGCGAAAGTCCGAACCCGCATCGTCGTTCGGGCATGAGGCGCCGACCGCGCGTGCGCGCCGGCCGTCATCACCGGTGCGTCGACGTTCGTCGTCGATGCCACCGCGTCGTTCGTCTGCCGCATCGCGGAGGCTGTCGTCCGCTCCGGCCGCCGCGAGCAGTGCCCTCGTGGGTCAGCATCCGGGCTTGGCGCCACCGGTTCCGTCCGCTCCGATGGCGGGCATCAGCGACGTCCCCGAGTGGCACGTCTCGATCAACGACGTTCCTGTGGGTCCCATTCGGCTCGAGGAGATGGCGCACAAGATCGATGCGAGTGCCGTGAGCGAATACACGCTGGTTTGGCGTGAAGGGTTTGAAGAGTGGCGCCCGCTCGCGACCGTTCCGGAGCTCATGGCCCTGCTGTACGAGCGCCGCCACTCGGGCCCACCGTCACGGACCTCGTTTTCGTCGATGCCGCCGTTCGTCGACTCCCGCAGCTCGGGTGCCGAACCGACTCCGCCGGCCACGCCGCCTGCCGCTACGGCGTTGGGGCAGGACGCGCTTGAAGCGTTCGCGCCGCTTGCCGATGCGTTGCAGCCTGAGACGGACTTGCCCGGCGACCTTGCTGAGATGTCGCAACCGCCTGCGCCGCTCGGTCCGGTGGGCGTGTTCCAATCATCGCCACCGCTCGGGTCGTTTTCGGGCCTCCCTGCTGAACCGGACGAGCTGGTTTCGGTTCCTTCCGTTCCACCGCCCGCTGCCGCAGCAACTGCGGAGCCGCGCAGACTTTCGATCGGCGTGTTGGCGCTGATCGTCGCAGTGGCCGTGTTTTCTGGGGTCGTCGCGCTTCTCGCGTTCGATAGGTTCGGGGATTCGTTGCTGACAGACCTGCTCGGCAAGCTCGATACCGCCGCCGTGACGCCGCCAGCTCCTGCACCGATTGAAACGCCTCCGCCGGTCGAGGAGCCAGAGGCCGCAGTCGAAGAGAGCGCGCCCGGAGAACTCGCTACCGAGGACGGCGAGCAGCTCTCCAAGGACGAGGAAGCCGGAGTCGCCGCACACGGCGAGCTGGTGGAAGCCGAAGCGGTACAAAGCGAGGACGCCAAAGCGGCGGAAGCAGCGGCCATCGTCGAGCCGCCGAACCCAGCCGACGATGGTCCGACGATGGCACCCGCGCCGCCTCGCAAGCCAAGGGCCCGGCGCAGCCCACGCCCGAAGCCGGCCGAGGCTGCTCCGGTAGACGAATCGTTGAGCGCCGAAGAGCAGAAGGTTCT
>CALJYC010000160.1 GCA_937984275.1 uncultured bacterium
GGCGGTCCGTGCGAGGCTTTCTTCCGAACCCCGTGCCCCGCGAAGTGCTCGAAGAGGTGTTGGGGCTGGCCCAGCACGCTCCGAGTAACTGCAATGTGCAACCATGGCGCGTCTACATCGCATCGGGGAACACGTTGGAGAAATTGCGCGCAGCTCTTCTCCAAGAGGTAACCACGGCCTCGTCACCCGTGATGGTGGCCCCGATCGACGAGTTCCTTGGGGTCTATCGCGAAAAGCAGGTGGCATGTGCGGTCGAGCTCTACGGCAAGATGGGGATCGAGCGCGACGACCGGGTGGGGCGCCTGAACGCGAGCCTCCGTAACTTCCAGTTTTTCGACGCGCCGCACGTGGCGTACATCTGCATGGCGAAGAGCTTTGGGATTGGCGTTGCGCTCGATGTCGGCATGTACGTTCAGACGTTGATGCTGGCGATGCAGTCTCGCGGCATCAGCTCGTGTGCCCAAGCTGCCTTGCGTGCCTATCCCGAGCTCGTCGGCGAGCACCTCCGCATCCCGGACGACGAACAAATCCTCTGCGGGCTGTCGTTTGGCTACGAGGACCCCACCGTTCCCGCCAACCAAACGCGTCAGCCGCGCGACCCGATTTCCAGTAATGTGGTATTTCGAGGTGACGTCGGCTAGCGACCTTTGAAGTCGCCTTCCCGCCGCTCGATGAACGACCGGACGCCCTCTGCAGCGTCTTCGGTGTCCATGAGCTCGCGGGCGATCACGAGGAGCTCGGCGACCGCGGCGTCGGTCCCCTCGAGCTGAGCGGTACGAGAGGAGCGAAGGGTGGCGTAGACACCCAGCGGGGCGCGTTTGGCGACGGTCCGTGCGATCTCGACGGCCTTGTCCCGGAGCTCGTCCGCCGGCACGATTTCCTGGACCAAACCGAGTCGTAGGGCTTCCTCGGCATCGAATTTGTCGCCGGTGAGGAGCCAGCGCATGGCGTTGCCCCAGCCGGCGATCTCCGGCAGACGGATCGTGGCCCCGCCGAACGGGAAGATGCCTCGGTTGACCTCGATCTGTCCGAAACGGGTTCCTTCGGCCGCTAGGCGAATGTCGGCGGCGAGCAGCAGCTCGATTCCTATGGTGAGACACCAGCCCTGAACGGCCATCACGAGGGGCTTCTTCCGTCTCGGCTCGTGGAGGCTCAGCACGTCGACCGAACCCTCAGGGAACAACGGCGCGCCGTCTCGGACCGCAGGGCCCACCTCCGCCAAGTCGAGCCCGGCGGTGAGATGGTCACCATTTGCATAGAGCACCGCGCACCAAAGCGACTCGTCCGATTCGAATTCGGTCACGGCTTCGGCAAGCTGCCGGAGCATGCGCAGGTCGAAGGCGTTCATTTTGTCGGCGCGATCGAGGACGATGTGAAAGACGCGTCCGTCCCGTTCGGTCACCACGCGAGGTTGTTCGTCGGTCATGGGGCTCGATCGTAGTGGACCGCCGTCCCATAGGCCAGCACCTCAATGGTGCCGATACCCTCGTTGCCCGAGGTGCTCGAGATGGTCGACGTCTCCAGTCGGGTATTGAGATACGCGTGTGCGTTGGGTTGCGATTCCTTCATTCGAAGAACGGCTTCGCGCCGCCCGCGGTCGATGAGCGACGAATAGGAACGGACCTCGCCCCCGAAGATCATTCGGAAGCCGCTGACAAAGCGCTTGAAGTGATCGACGGAGACCACCACGGACCCCGTGGCAAGGCTTGCCGATCGAACCGGGCGGGACGTGTTCGAATGTTTGGTCGAGAAGGCGGGCTGGTCGCGGAAGCGGGCTTCGCGCGCGGCAATGCTCTCGTAGTGCCTGCGTTCGATATTCGAGCCCAGCACCTTCCCGACGATGATGAGGAGAACGGGAATTCCTATGGAGACCAGGAGCTCGGTCGACATGACGCTGCTACTCGACCAGGACGGCCGTGCCGTACGAGAGGATCTCTGACGCCCCTTGGGCGACCGACGACGTCGTGAAGCGGACGTTGATGACGGCATTCGCACCAAGCTCGCGCGCTTGCGCGACCATCCGGCTCGTCGCCTCGGCCCGGCTTTCTTGGAGGAGCTCCGTGTAGCCTTTGAGCTCTCCGCCGACGATGTTCTTCAACCCTGCAGCGAAGTCCCGGCCGAAGTGCTTCGCACGGATCGTGCTTCCTTGCACCAAGCCGAAATGCTGCACGATTTGCCGGCCCGGCACGCTGTCGATGTTGGTCAAGATCAAGAGAGCCCCCTCAGAGCCCCTTGTAGCAGACCCCCCCCGAAACGTGCTATGGCTGCGCCGTGAAACTCTGCGTAATTGGTACTGGATACGTTGGCCTCGTCACCGGCACATGTTTTGCTGCGACCGGCCAGCGTGTGGTCTGCGTCGACAAGGACGCGTCGAAAATCGAGCGCCTGAAGCGCTACGAGATTCCAATTTACGAGCCTGGGCTCGAAGAGATGGTCAAGGAGAACGCGAGCGCGGGCCGCCTCACGTTCACGACCGACCTCGAAGCCGCCGTCCGCGATGTAGACTTGGCCTTCATCGCCGTCGGCACACCTCCCCCGCACGACGGTGAGGCAGACTTGAGCGCCGTATTTGCCGTTGCGCGGGAGCTTGCCAAGCATGCGACTCACGACCTGGTCATCGTCAACAAGAGCACGGTCCCTGTCGGCACGAATGCGCAGGTTCAAAAGCTCGTCGCCGATGCCGAGCACGACATCCAGGTCGTCTCGAACCCGGAATTCCTGAA
>CALJYC010000161.1 GCA_937984275.1 uncultured bacterium
CGATGAGAAGCGAGTCCCCGTGCATCAGCAGGTAGACGTCGAGGATCGGGGCATAGGTCGACCCGTGCCGGTCCGTGAGTTCCCGCTTCGCAACTTCGATCTCGGCGCGCGACTTCGAAACCGCCTGCTCGAATCGTGCAAGCTCGGATGAAACGTCCGCATCTTCGATGCGCCGGTACGAAATCTGGGACCGCTCGCGGCCGATCACTCGAGCCGGACCCACTGCAACGCCGATGGATGCCGCGATCCCCTTGAGACGAGCCGGGCCGGTCATTGCGTCTCGCCAAATCCCTCCGCGACCAGCTCGCAGAGCGCAGCGAGGGCCGCTTCGGCGTCGGCTCCTCGCGCTTGAATCGTAATTTCAGCGCCTTGCTGACCGCAAAGCAGAAGCACGCCCATGATGCTCTTCGCGTCGGCAACCTGCCCGTCCTTGCTCACTTCGATGTGAGACTCGTACCGGTTCGCGAGGTTGACCAACTTCGCAGCCGCTCTGGCGTGCAAACCAAGGCGGTTGGGCACTGCTACGGTGGCCATCATCGCTTCGCTCACGGGGCGGCTCGCTGCGCGTCCCGATGCACCACGACGACCTCGTGGCCGTCGCCGAGCTGGCGACTGAGCTCTTCGGCCATCGCCACGGACCGATGCCTCCCGCCAGTGCACCCCAGCGCGATGGTCAGATAGGCCTTCCCTTCCCGCGCATACTGCGGAAGCACGTAGTCAAGAAGCGGTTGCAGGTGTCGAAGTAGCTTCTGAGTTTCTGGGGATTCCATCACGTACGCCGACACGTCGGGGTCCATTCCTGTCTTGGGGCGCAGCGCATCGACGAAGTGCGGATTGGGTAAGAACCGCAGATCGAACACCAGGTCGGCATGCACGGGCACGCCGTACTTGAAGCCAAAGGAGACCAAGCGAACGACCATCGAAGGCCGGTCCGGGTCGCGGCCGAGGTAGTCGATGAGGTGATGCCGGAGGTCGTGGACGCTGAAGTCCGTGGTGTCGATCACGATGTCGGCACGAGCGCGAATGCCGGCGAGCCGATCGCGCTCCCTAGAAATGGCCCCGTGCAAATCTCCGGTCTGGGCGAGTGCGTGCGGCCTACGGGTCTCGCTGAACCGCCGAACCAGGACGTCGTCCGCGCAGTCGAGGAAGATCACTTGCACGCGATGCCCGGAGGCCTCGAGCTCCGAAATCGTCTCTTCGGCCCCACTGAGGAATGCCCCGGTGCGAACATCGATACCCAGCCCGACCCGCCCCAGCATTCCTTCCCGGTTCGCCAGCCCTAAGAGCTCCGGCGCCAAAGCGGGTGGCAGGTTGTCGACACAGAAGAAACCCGCATCTTCGAGGACGCGAAGCGCGCTGCTCCTTCCGGCGCCCGACAGCCCAGTGATGACGACTACCTGGGGAGCCTCACTCATCGGCCGGACCTCCGACCGGGTCTTCCATGTCGCCCATGAGCGTGCTGATGAACTTTTGCGCGCCGTGATGTCCCGCGGCTTTGAGGATGTGATTGCGCGCCGCAACCTCGAGGATCACCGCCATGTTGCGGCCGGGCCGAACCGGGATTCGCAACATGGGAATCGGAACGCCAAAGATGTCCAGCGTGGCTTCGTCGAGGCCGAGGCGATCGAACGGCTCGTCGTCGCTCCACGGGCAGATCTCGATCACGAGTTGCAGCGTCTTTTCGGAACGGACGGCGTTGGCCCCGAACAGATCACGAACGTTGATGATGCCGATGCCGCGGACCTCGAGGTGATTCCGCAGCAAAGTCGGCGAGCGGCCCAGGATCTGCTCAGACGGAAGAAGCGACAGGATCACCTGGTCGTCGGCGACGAACCGGTGCCCCCGCTCGACCAGAAAGAGCGCGCACTCGCTCTTTCCGATGCCGCTCGGCCCCAGCAGCAAGGTGCCGACGCCATGCACGTCCATCAACACGCCGTGACGAGTTTCCGAAGGCGCGAGGATTCCGTCCAGCACCCGATGAATCGACTGAATCGCGCGGCTCGATCGGGGTTCGGCGATCGCAAGCGGCGTAGAGGTTTCCCGTGCGGCTTGCATCAGCGCGGCAGGCGGGTCGACCCCCCGGGTAACGACGACCAGCGAAAGCCCTAGGCCGAACAACACCCCAGCCCGCTGACGTTGCTCTTCGGCTGACAGCCCCTCGAGGTAAGTGAGCTCGGTTTCGCCCAGAATCTGAACTCGAGTGGGAACCACACCATGGGTGTGTCCCGCCAGAGCAAGCCCAGGCTTCTGCACACGGGGATGGTCGACGGGGCGACCCCTGCCCTCCTGGCCGGCAACCAAGCGCAGGATTGGCTTCAGGCGAGGCTCGGCGAGCAGGTGCCCGACAGTAATGCCGCGTTCGACGCGCATGCTGGGAAGGCCACCGCGCTGCGAAGAGGAAGACTGCGTCACGTGCACATCATACGCGAGTGCTCGGTGACTGTCTGCCCGTCAGGGTTCGACCAGCGTGCGATACGCTTCGGCGCGGTTCGCGGCCTTGAGGAGCGCTTGGCGCTTCTCGTCGTTTCGAAGGACGCGAGATACACCGGCCAGAGCGGCCAAATGCTTCTGCGGCATGGATCTAGGCCCGACGATTCCGACCAGAAGCCTCACGGGCAAACCGTCGACTGCTTCGAAGTCGACGCCCGCGGGGCAAACCGCAACTGCTGCTCGCAACTCGTCCACCCCGTCGTAACGGCCGTGCGGGATCGCGACTCCGCTACCGACACCCGTGCTCGCCAGCCGCTCGCGTTCGAGGAGCACGTCGTAGATGACTTCCTCGTTGGCGATTCCCTCCGGCAAGCAGAGCAGCGCTGCAACGGTGCGCAGCGCGGCTTCTTTGTCGGAAATCGTCAACCCAATGCGTACCCGCTCGGGATGAAGAAGCTCGGTTAGCATGACGGCGAGGCGATACCCCACCCGTCGCGCGGACGCAATGCGGATCAGTCTTCGGGGTGACGGAGCGACTCGCCGCTGTGCCGCCGACGATGCGTCTCCGTTGCTTTCATCTCCCGGACTTGCCTGTCGATCTTGTCGACGACCTGGTCGATGGTCGCGTACATGTCCTCGGACTGGCCGTGGCCGGCGTACTGGTGGCCATCACCAGTCAGATTCAAGTCGACTCGGTGGAGATGCCGCTCCATCGAAAAAGTGACCTCCGCGTGCAGGGGCGCGCGCATGTACTTCTGGATCTTGCCGATCTTCTCGGAGGCGTGGCTCTTGATGGCGTCAGACGACTCCATGTTCCGAAATGTGTAGCTAATGCGCATCGACCCTCCAGCGACTAAAAGTACTTCTTACGTTTTGATGAGCTCAAGATTCCGAGCATTTCGCGATACTTCGCGACGGTGCGGCGGGCAATCTTAATATCGTCTTGTCCGAGCATTTCAACGATTCGTTGATCGGATAGCGGGGCTTTCTCGTCCTCGCCCCCGATGATGCTCTTGATCGCCTGTTTCACGCTCTCTGATGCGATATCGTTGTGGTTATCACGCTTTATGGCGCTGTTGAAGAAGTACTTCAACTCGAAAGTGCCCCGGGGCGTGTGGACATATTTGTTGCTGGTTACGCGAGAAATTGTGCTCTCGTGCATCCCGACGGCCTCCGCCACGTCGCGCAGAATCATCGGCTTGAGGGGTTCGATGCCCAGGTCGAAGAAATCCTGCTGCTTCTCGACGATGCACTCGGTGACCTTGACGATGGTCTTACGGCGCTGGTCGATGCTGCGGATCAACCACTGTGCGCTCCGGAGCTTGTCCTGGATGTACTCCTTGGCTTTGGGGTTGTCCGCCATGGCCGTGCGGTAGAAACCGCTGATCTTGAGCTTGGGCATGCCATCGTCGTTCGCCACGACGTAGTACTCGTCCCCCACTTTGTGCACGTAGACGTCGGGCACGATGTACCGCGGCTCCTCGGTTTGGAACCGGCGAGCGGGCCGTGGCTCGAGCTCGGAAATGATTTGCGCGACGTCGTACACCTCGTCGAGCGGGCACCCGCACACTTTGGCGATCGCCGAATAGTGCCGCTTCTCGAGGTCGGTCAAGTGATCGGCAAGCACGCGGAGCACGAGCTCGTCCATGCCGTAGTGCTTCGCCTGAATGCTCAGACACTCGGCGAGCGATCGGGCCGCGACCCCTAGCGGATCGAACTGCTGAATCATCGCCAGTACTTCTTCGGCATCTTCCGGGTTGAGACCGGCCTCGGCCGCGAGCCGCGGAACGATGCTTTCGGGAGCGACACCTTCAACTTTGAGATAGCCGTTGTCGTCGAGGTTTCCGATCACCAACACCGCGAAACGACGCTCGTCCTCGACGAAGTCGCCCATGCGCAGCTGCCATTCGAGGTGGTCACTCAGATGTTCGGAGGTCGACAACGTCGCTTCGAGGCCGGGCATCTCCTCGTCCAGCGCGCGGCGCACCGAGGGCATCGGCGCTTCGTTCGACTGATTCTCGAGGTAGCGCTCCCAGTCGATCTCTTGTTTCTTGGCCTCGTGGGCTTCGACCTCCGGCGTTGGCGCTTCCTCGGCGCCGGCGCTGCTCGAGTCTCGGGGCTCGACCCCTTCCTCGAGTACGGGGTTTTCGAGCAGTTCCTCTTGCACGAGCTCGCCCAGCTCCATGCGCGACATCTGCAGCAGCTTGATCGCCTGCTGAAGCTGCGGCGTCATGATTAGCTGTTGCGATAGTTTGAGTTGCTGCTTGAGCTCCATTTAGGCCCCACGCCCCCGGAAGCGCGTCGATTCGCAGTATAGACGGGTCAGGGCCTGAGGGAAACTCGACCGCCCGGGCTCGCGAATCTCACCTCGCTCGGTTATTCTGTCCGAGTGGGGACTGCCCGTCCATTTCCAAAGGCGGTGGTGGTCGTCGCCGATGACGATCGTGCGACGTGCGAGCACATATCTCAACTGCTCCGGGCGCGCGGCCTGGTGGTCGTCCCCGCAAACAACGGCCAGAAGGCGATCGACGCGGTTCGTGCGCAACCGGTCGACCTCGTGGTGCTCGACGTCAACATGCCTGGATTGAACGGCATCGATGCCTGCAAAGTCGTCAAGACCATCACCAAGGATCGCTTCGTCCCGGTCGTCCTTCTCGCGGCGCCGGGCGACCTGAGCGCGCGCGTTCAAGGGCTACGCACGGGAGCGGACGATCATGTGACGAAACCGTTCGAGGACTCGGAGCTGCTGGCGCGCGTCGAGAACATGTTGCGGGTGAAGCGAGCGCACGACGACGTGCGGTTTGCCAAGAACGAGCTTCGCTATACCTCCATGCACGACCAGCTCCGCACGCTGCCGGACCACCGCTACTTTCACGAGTGCCTCGCGATCGAGTTCGAGGAGGCGCAACGTCATTTGGATCCGCTCGCTTGTTGCATCATCGCGGTCGATGACTTCCGAGCGCTGGTCTCGGAGCATGGCGCTGAGTCGGCCGGACATGTTCTGGACGAAGTTTCCAGGCGGGTGCAGCGCACAATCCGCGCAACCGACATCGCAGCCCAATTCAGGACAGCGGAGTTCGGGCTCCTCCTGCCCAACACCCGCCCAGCGCGGGCGCTGACCTTGGCCGACCGAATCGTGTCCGAAGTCGCCCTTCAACCGTTTGAAGCCGATGGGATGAGCATCGAGCTGACGATTTCGATCGGGGTCGGGCTGTATCCGAGCGGAAGCGTCCGCTCGCACAGCGAGCTTTTGGACGCGGCTAGCATCGCGGTGGCCCGAGCACGGGTCGCCGGACCGAATCGCGTCTGCGTCGTACAGCAGCAGGGTTATATCTTCAGCCCGACGCTCCCCGGCGCAGCTTAGTCGTCGTCAGAACCTCCCATCCAGCGGCTGCCGAACGCAGCGACCAAGAGGCCGGCGACCATGAGCCAGAGGCCCCACAGCCACTCGACGCCTGAGGCCTGGACGTCGGCCATCAAGCCGATCCGGCGAACCGTGTAGACCAATGGCAACACCCCACCTGCCGCCAATCCAAGCACCGCCGCACGCGCAGCGATCATCGCGCGACGGTTGCGGCGTCGCCAAAGAATCCATAGGAGGGCGATCGCGGCGGCCGGGGTGAGCCAGAGATTGCCGGCGCCGTCGATAGCAACCTCCAACGCCGAAGCCACGACGGCTCTGGATCTCACAAACGGCGCAACGAAGCCCAGAAGAACGAGTGTCGCGCCGAGCAACACCGCGCCGCGACCCAAACGCGGGTCCCCGAAGAACGTTACGCCATCCAGCGCGGCCGCCGGCTTCCGAGGGAGCTTGTCGATCGCGACCAGAGTGAGCTCATGCTCCGGACATTCGCTACGACCCTCGAAGCCGTCACGACAGAAAGGACAGAATAGAATTTCAGAGCTTTCGGACGTAGGCATGCTCGGATCGGGGTCGCCGTGCGTCTTTCCTGTGATCGTGTTATCCGCTGTTCCAGGCAATGCAGATTCGGGGCCTAACAAAAGTCGACTACGACTATATCATTTCGGTGCTCGATCAGTGGTGGGATGGGCCAGCTGGAAGACGTGCCGATCCGATGTTTTTTTACGAATTCGGCGAGCACGCGCTCGTTGCCGAGCTCGACGGACAAGTGATCGGCTTCCTGCTCGGCGTGATGGTGCCTGCACCGTCTGCGACTGGGTACGTGCACCTCGTTGGGATTCACCCGGACCACCGTCGGCGACAGGTCGGAAAGCGACTCTACGCCCAGTTTACGGAGCGATGCCGAGCGGCCGGAATGAAACGGATCAAATCCTTGGCGTCCGCCGGCCATGACGGCCCCGCGCGGTTCCACGAGTCGATGGGTTTCGAAAACACCGAGGTCCCCGACTACGCGGGCCCGGGGCGTTCACGCGTCGTATTCGTGAAGGAGCTTTGACCTGGTGGCGAGTCCCGGTATCCTGAGGAGCAGGTAAGCAGGGGGACAACCAGGCATGGGCTACTCATCGGCGGGCGAAGCACGACAGGCTCGCGAAGCGCTCGGCAAAGCGCTCGAAGCGCTACAGCAAGACGAAGACGTTCCGGAGGAGGTGCTCGGCATCATCCAGAACGTCGCGAAGTCCGTCGGCGCGCTTTTCGAGGCGGAGTACGCCTCGACCGAGCCGGACGGCAAGACCTGCGTAAAGAATGCGCTCGGTACGCTCAGCCAAACACTCGCCCTGCTTCAAGACGTGAAGAGCGAGCACTCGGGCGTGCAAACCGCCACCGAGAGCATCGCGGATGTCATCAGCATCCTCTTTCCGCTGACGAACAAGCCGAGCGTCAGGCCCGGCTCTGCGTCGCAACACCCTGATTCACAGCGCCCTGAGTCACAGCGCTCTGAGTCACAGCGCTCTCCGGCGATCGCACCGCCGGCACAGCGCCCAGCTTCACATCGCCCAGTTTCACAGCGCCCTCCGGCGAGCGCACCGCCGGCCAATCGGCCGCTTTCCAGCAGACCTCCGTCTGAGCGGCCTTTTTCGCGGTCCAATCGACCGCTCTCCAGCAGGCCGGTTTCGGGGGCGCCGGCGCCGATCCCGACTTCGATGCTGCCGCCGCCTGCACCGATTCCAACCGGCGAGCGACGGCCGGTGGAGGCCAACCTCGGTGCAACGACGCAGTCCAACTTCTACGTGGGGTTCAGCGGCGAAATCGCACACGGCGGCGTGTTCCTCGCCACCTACGAAGCGCTCCCGAAAGACACGTCGGTCAGCATGTTGGTGACGTTGCCCGGTGGTTTCGAATTCGAATGCGACGGCTACGTTCGCTTCGTCCGCGATCCCATGGACTTCATGTCGGAGTCCGAGCCCGGCATGGGCATTCAGTTCGAGGGCCTGTCGGACGAGGCCCGTGACTTGGTGCTGCGGTTCATCCGCAAACGCCCCCCAATCTTCTACGACGTCTAGTGCGCGGATCTTTTTTCTTGTGGTCGGCTTACGTCCTCGTCGCTCCGCTGCGAGGCACATGAGTGCCTCTCACTGCGCTCCTGCGGGCGCGCTCGACCACAAGAAAAAATCTCTCGCACACTAGGCACTGGGTCACACATTGGTTTCCGGCGATGTGGTCAGCCCTCGCCGAGGAGCTTGCTCATCGACGCTTCGTCGACCGGCGTGAATGAGTACGATTCCATCTCCTTCGAGGTCACCCACGCGTACTCCTTGACCGCGCGACAATGCAGCTCATCGCTCAGCAGCGCGCACTCGTAGAGATACAAATCGACGGCGTACTTTTCGTAGGGATGGTTCACGAACGAAATGAGCTGGCCCACCTCGACGTTGGCACCGAGGCGTTCGCCAACTTCGCGCGCCAACGCCGCCTCGTCGCTCTCGCCTTCCTCGACGCGCCCGCCAGGAAAATCCCAAAGCAATGGCAGCACCGCGGTCTCACGGCGCCGGGTGATTAGATACCGACCGTCACGCTCTACGAGGGCGGCCACCACGCGAATGGTCTTTGTCTCCGAGGGCACGATGCGGGATATAGCATCCGATCCTCGGTGTGTTTACATGGGGTAGTGGTGCACGATCTCACGCGGAGGCCGCTCGACGTTCAGCACGGGACTCGTGATCAGGTCCCGGCCAGCCGCGATGAAGAACAGAGACTCGCCGACCGTGGGGAGTCCCTCCGAGGCGCTGATGGCGCCATTGTCGTGGAACTTGAGGCCGCCCGAGACCGTGCTTCGCAGCGCGAGGTGACCGGCAAGCCACTCCCCGCTCCGGCGATCGCGGACACCCACGCACACGTTCCGGCGCACGTGGTATTCACTGTTACGAGTGACGAAAATGCGATGAATTCGGCGTTCTTTGCCCAAATAGCCCATCAAGAAACCTCCTCGGACGCTACCATAGGATTCAGAGACAGCTTACATGTGGGATAAAGTAGGACCAAGAAACTGGCGGCGTCCGCTTCTCTTGCAGCCGGACAACTTTACGCCCCCGGAGCGAACCCCCTGGGGTGGCCGCCGGATCGCCGGCAACCTCAAGCTGAACACGGGTTTGGAGGTTCGAGGCATAGTGGGAGAAGCCTGGGAGCTCTCGGTGGAGCCTGATTTCCCGAGCCGGGTCGTCGACGGGCCGACGCTGGACGACGTGCTCCGTTCGGACGCTGCCCTGCTCGGGAGAGAGGCAACGCTCGGGTCGACCGCGTTACTGGTGAAGTTGGTCGATGCCGCGGACGATCTTTCGGTCCAGATTCATCCCGCCGAAGCCGACCCGCTTCTCGCCGCGGACGAGAGTGGGAAACCGGAAGCCTGGTACATCATCGATGCGGAGCCCGGGGCGGGCTTGTACCTGGGCTTTCGCGACGGCGTGTCGCGGCGCGACGTCGAGAAAGCAATCGATGACGAGGCAGAGGTAAACACGCTAATGTCGTTCGTTCCGGTGTCGCCCGGAGACGTGTTCCTGATCGAGCCCGGAACACCTCACTCGATCGGCAAGGGAGTCCTGCTGCTCGAACCGCAGCGTGTCTCTCCAGGGAAACGCGGCATCACGTACCGCTACTGGGACTGGAACCGAAAATACGATGCTGCTGGGCGGCTCGACTCAGGCGGGCAACCTCGTGCTCTTCACCGGAAACGCGCCCTCGACGTCACGCGCTGGGAAGGCCCGCGGGAGGACGCACTCCTGGATCGCGTCTGCCACCGGGCAGGGCCCGCTGCGATCGGTGGTTCAGCGAGACTCGAGATCCTCGCAGGCGATGAGGGCTGCATCGCGTCCGAGTTTTTTTCCCTGCAACGCTTGGCCGGCTCGGGCGACCTCGAGCTTCCTGCCGACGACCGGTTGCGCTCGCTCACCGTCTTGGACGGTTGCCTCGCGCTTCACGATGGCGAAACCGTGTTGGAGCTGGCGCGCGGTCAGACCGCAGCCCTGCCCGCGTGCCTCGGTCCACTGCGCGTCGAGTTGGACGCCGCGCACGCCATGCTTTGCGCATTGGCTTGACGAGCCCGCGCGCGCGTAAGAGAGTGCCGCGCCTTGGCCCACTTGGAATTCCGGCCTTTCATCTCGATCGTCATCCCCGTCCACAACGAGGAAGCGATCCTGCGTCCAGCGGTGGTGGACCTCGTCGATCAGCTGAGCGCCCTTCCCTGGTCGTATGAGCTCGTCCTCGCGGAGAACGGCTCTACCGACCGAACCGTCGCGGTGGCGGCAGAGCTCGCGGAACGCTTCGACCAACTCGTGTGTCGACAGACCGGCGAGCCCAACTACGGCAAAGCGCTTCGAGAGGGCATCCTCCACGCCAGAGGCGACCTCGTCATTTGCGACGAGATCGACCTCTGTGATACCGACTTCTACGAGCGCGCCGTCGCGCTGTTGCAGGACTCATCGGTGGACTTCGTCGTTGGCTCGAAGGTAATGGAGGGCGCCACCGACGAACGCCCCTTGTATCGCCGCCTCGGCACGGTCGTGATCAACGGCGTGCTCCGGGTCACCCTCGGATTCAGAGGGACCGACACCCACGGACTCAAGGCCTTTCGGCGGGAGCCGGTTCAACCCATCGCCCGTGCCTGCCTGGTCGACCGGGATCTCTTTGCGTCCGAGTTGGTCATCCGGGCGGAGCGTGCCGGTCTCGGCGTCCACGAGATCCCGGTGCGGGTCTTGGAGAAGCGGCCCCCGACGATCGGATTGGCGAGACGAGTGCCCAACGTCTTGAAGAACTTGGCTAAGCTCTTCATCGCAATCCGGGTCAAACGGTGAAGCTGAAACTGGCGTCGATATCGATCGATCTAGACGAGGTGCCTCGTTACGCGGCGGTCCATGGCCTCGCGACCCCGTCAGCACCGAGCGCGCATGCGGTGTACGACCGCTGCGTGCCGCGGCTCACTGCATGGCTGAATGACGAATCGATTCGGGCTACCTTCTTTGCGATTGGGGAGGACCTCGAACGCGAGGAGAACTGCAAGACCATCGCGACGCTCCATGACGCGGGCCACGAGATCGGGAATCACTCGTATCACCACCATTACGATCTCACGCGCCGCGCGGCGGCGGACATCCTCGAAGAGGTCGAACGGGGTGCGGAGGCCATCGAAGTAGCTTGCGGAAAGCGGCCCACCGGCTTTCGTGCGCCCGGATACACCGTCAGCGACCCGCTGTTCGGCGCGCTCGAGGCATCAGGCGTCGAATACGATTCGAGCGTCTTTCCGTGTCCAAGCTATTACGCCTCCAAGGCTGTAGCGCTGGCCGCAATCAGGGTTCGAGGCCGAAAGAGCGCAAGCATATTGGACACGCCAGCAGTGCTGCGCGCGCCGAAGGAGCCGTACCGGGTCGGGCGACCGTACTGGCGCAGGGGGGATGGCGTGTTGGAGCTGCCGATCGGTGTGACCCCGCTGCAGCTCCCATACATCGGCACCTCTCTGGTGCTGGGCGGCGAACAAATCGCTGAACGACTCACCAAACAGATGCTCGGAAGGGAGCTCATCAACCTCGAGCTTCACGGATTCGATGTTGCCGATGCTGCTGAGGACGGGCTCGAAGCGCTCGCGCCGTATCGCGCGGACCTGAAACGGACAGCGGCCGACAAGATGCGCTCGCTCCGCACGGCAATTCGGTTGATTCGTGAAGCGGGTTACGAGCTGGTCACGCTCGACGAGGCCGCGAGTCGGTTTAGGTCCCAACCCAGCCTGTAGACTCTCGGCTCTGCACTGCGCGAACGGCAAGCTCGTCGGCGTGCTCGTTGAGCCGCACGCCCTGATGGCCACGGACATGAAAAAGTTTGGTATCTGGATGCGCGTCGAGTGCCTGCCGTACCTTGGCGACCAACTCTTTGTTGGCTTTGACCTTCCAACCCTGGGTCAGCACGCCGATCGAGTACGTGGAATCGGTGTAGAGACGTAACGGCCTGCCGAGCTCATGCGCGAGCTCCACGGCGCGAAGAATTCCGGTGAGCTCCGCGATGTTGTTCGTGGCCTCGCCAATGTACTCGCTGAGCTCGCGCATCTGGTCCCCCCACATGGCGACCGCGCCGACTCCGGCCGGGCCGGGATTCCCGCTGCACGCGCCATCGGCGTAAGCGAGGATCTCGTCGCCTTCCGGCTTTTCCGGAGCCGGTGTTGCGCTCGAGGCCTTCTTCTTGGCTTTGGAGGGCTTCTTGACCGCTTCGCCGGCACCACAAAACGAGTCCGGCTCGATCTTTGGTGCGCCGCCGGGCGGCTTGAGGTTCGCGGCGCTCGCGAAATACGCCCTCCCGTCGTTGGGCTTATAGCGCACCTCGACCCTGCCCTCTTTCGAAATGAGCTCTCCACTCGCATCACAACGGGCGAGCACCTCGGCATTGCGCAACCGCACTCGGCGCCACGGCATGGGGCACGCGTTAGCACGATGGGTTGCTCCGTGAAAAGAACTTCCTACGCTCGACCGGTGTCTCGCTCGCTCAAGGTAGCCGCCGTGGTCTCGCTTGCGATGGCCGCGCTGCTCTTCGCCGCGATGCAGCGAGGTCGTGCGATTCGGGCAAGCCAAGCGCTCCACGATCTGCCAGGCACCGCGCGGGCCGTGCTGCGAATCGATGCCCGGGCCCTCGAGGGCACGGCAGCGGCTAAGACACTCGTCGATGCATTCGTGGCCGACGAGCAGCTCAGCGAGATCGAAGCAATATGCGGTCTGGATCCGCTTGCAGCGCTGAGTGAAGCGACGGTTTGGGTGCGCGGGCCCGAGGATCAGCCCTTTCAATCGATCGGGCTGATGTTGCGTGGGCGCACCGTGGACGCTGCGACGTTGGCAGCGTGTCACCGATTGCTGGTCGAAACGCGAGGGGGCACGATCGTGCGCCTCGAAGGCCCGGCCGGGCCGGTCCTGGCCAGCCGAGACCGCCGCAGCGCGATCGCACTGCTCGATGACCGAACCATCGTCACCGGCTCGGTCAGGACTGTCGCGGAGGCCATGGCAGTGCGGCTTGGCACGGCGCCCGCGCTCATTGAACGGCCCCGCATCGCCACACTTTGGCCGCGAGTGAACGCCGGGGCGAGCATCGCTGCAGTTCTAGACCCTCCGGCGCACTGGAAGTCGGCGCTCGAGCGCGTGGCGAAGCTCGGCGATGAAGCATCCGCCATGCAGGGCGTGCAAGGCATCGCCCTGTCCGTCGAGTCCGGCAGCGCGCAGACGGTCGATCTGTACATCGACGTCACGGACCCGGAGCTAGCCACTCAAGACGCAGCGCTCATCAGGGCTTGGGCCGCATCGCCCCCGGACTCCGTGGAACCGCCGTGGATCGAAGTGCTGCAATCGGCGCGAGTGCACGTTCGCGCACGCACGATTGTCGTGACACTCGATGTATCTAGTCTTTCTGACCCTCGGTAGCGTTGCCCCCATCGCTCGGGCCGCTGACGAAGAACTCGGACGCACGGTACCGCTCGTCGATTCGCTGCAGCAGGATCTTGGTGAGCGCCGCCGCCGGCACCGCAAGAAGCACCCCAGTGAATCCCAACAGCTCCGCGCCGACCAATAGCGCAAACAAGACGGCGATCGCTGAGATCCCGACCGTGTCGCCCATGATCTTCGGCGTGATCACGAAACTTTCCAAGCCCTGAATGACCGCGTGAACGCCGAGCACCCAGAGAATCTGGGTCCAGCCTTGCCAATCGAGCGCGGTCATCAGCAGCGCCGTCGCGAGAGCGAGGGTGCTCCCCACATATGGAATGAACGAAAGGAACCCCGCCATGATCCCGATCGGAAGCGCGAGAGGCACCCCGATGACGCCGTATCCCACGGAGTATAGGACTGCGAGGATGGCCATGACGGTGAACTGGCCGCGGAAGAACTGACCGAGGACCGCGTCGACCTCGCGAAAGAAACCATGCGCCGTCGGCCGATGACGAGGAGGAATCAGCTCCGCTGCCTTGGCAACGAGCACATCGAAGTCGTAGAGGAGATAGAAGGCAAACACCGGCACGATCAGCGCCGCGACGATGGCGCCGACCGCCGAAACCGTTCCACCGAGGAGCCATTTCAGCACTGCGGTCGCGGGGGTGTAGCTCTTGGTGAGGACCGACTGAATGTCGAGGTGGAGCTCCTCGAACGCCTGCCCGACCGACGTCGGAATCTCGAGTCCGTACCCCGCCAGAAACGGCTCCCACTCGGCCCGGCTCCGCGCCACGAGCCCGGGCAGCCGCTTGAGAAAGCTCGCGATCTCCTCGTACACCATCGGGACGATGACCAGGATGGCAATCGCAGCTAGGGCGAAGACCCCCACCAGGAGCACCGCGATGCCAACGGCGCGGGCGATCGGTTTGCCGCGGAGCAATCGGCTTTCTTCGACCCGATCGACCAGCGGGTCGAGCATGTACGCGATGAGGAAGGCAAAGAACACCGGCGCCAACACCCCGCGCAAGGTGTAGAGCAGCCAGCCCATGGCGAGCGAAACGCCGAGCCAGAGTACCCAACGGGGAATCTTGTCACGCTCAGACATATGCGCGTTCTACCACAAGCATCAGGCCTGCCGCTTGAAGCAATCAGGCGCGATGCCAAGCCTCCGGCGGAATGACTCGGTCGCGTCGATGAACCGGGTCGTCACCGGGTCGTGGTACCCACTCGCAAGCTTCACATCGGGGTTCCCTTGCCGATAGAACTCCCCGATCCGCCGCATGCAGATTTCGCGCACGTACTTTCCGACGATCGAGGCCAGCGCAACCGGAAGGTGCCGCGCATCCGCGTCGACCTCGAATCGAACCTCACCGACCCCGTCGATCATGTATCTGCGTTGGCCGCGACGTGGGGCGAGCGAAGTGACTCGGTACGGCTCGAAGCCAGAGAGGCGTGACGCGTAGTCGCGAATGCCCCCGATCATCCCGCAGACAGCGAGCAACGGTGAGCCGTGACGCGTCTGGACCGACGCAATCAGATCCTCGAACAGCTCGAGGTCTACGGCGAGCTTGTTCTGGCCAGCCGCAAGCTTTGCGTTGAGCACCCCCGCACAGGCAACTCGGCTTTGCACGTCGACGATGCCAAGGCTGGAGCGGCCGATGAGCTGGTCGAGCAGCCCTTCCCCGTAGGACACATCGCCACCAAACGTGGGCAGTGGGAGATCGACGGCCCAGCATTGTCCCGCAGTGGGCGCATCGGGACAGCATGCACGAAGGCGGCGACGGGAATCGGGCGAGACGCGGTCGAGCAACTGGTCGGCGGAGCCCGGAAGCCCCGCACCGCCCCGTTTCAACAGCGCCAAGGCCACCGACTCGGTGAACCCCATTCGGCCGAATCCCCCGGTTTCTTTGCTGTCGGTAAGCCCCAGGGCGAGCCCTCGCCGGCACAGGGCTGCCCGCAGATATCGGGGTGTCCGCAGGGCGACCGAGGTGGCCACCAGAGGCCCCAACCGCGGGCCCAGACCGTTCTCGTCGACCCCCATCACGAGCATGTTCGCCATGTACCACGGGCTCCCGACCGGGCACCACCAGACCGGGATTGGCCAATTGGCCAAATCACGGTAATATTATTGTGCTGTGGTAGCTCGAACATACGCTGCCTCTGGGGACGAGGATCAGATGCAAAGGGAAACCCCCATTGCCCGCATGGTGCGAGAGGCGATCGAAACGGTCGCCACGCCCGAGGTGCGGGTTCAGATCCTCCACCGCGCGCTCCACATGGCGCGCGAACACGAGATCCCTGCGTCGGGAGAACCGCTGCGCCGTTTCGCGGATAAGCATCTTCGAACCGCGATGGCGTTCTACTTGGGTAACGCAGCCAGCGAAGCGGTGATGCAGAACCTGGCCCCTATGCTCACGCTCGCGGACCGCATCAGCTCGCAACCTCCGCGCAAGACCGTGCGCGCGGACGAAACTCGGAAGCTCGGTCGCGATCGCCAACACTCGGGCGTCACGCGCAAAGACCCGGTCGACCCGCCGGAGACCGACACCTCGAAGTACCCCACCGTGCAACCACTGGGCTCCGCGCTACCGATGGTCTTCGTCGCTACCCGCGATCGCGAACGATGCGATGGGATCGCGAAGCAGGTGGGGGATGCCGCTGCGGTTCAGCAGATCGAAGACGTCGTCGCCTTTCTCGACAATCTCAAGGCCACCGCGTCGCTGAGCCCGCTCGTCGTGATCGATTGCGTCGCTGCATCGGTTCAGCCGTCGACGATCGCGACCCTGGCGCACGAGCTTCCGAGAAGCTCGAGCGTTTTGGTTTGGGGCGCGACCGACCAACACCGGGAGCTCACCGATCTAGCGAACGGCGATCGAGGCTGGCTGCGCTGCGGCGCCGAGGCGACGCCCGGAGATGTCGCGTCGCTGATCCACATGCTCCTCGGTAAGTAACCAACGGACCAGGTACACGTCGCTCGCTGCGGCACTTGCGCGGGTGTCTTCTTTGCTCGCGGTGTCGCTCAGCCACGGCCAGTGCGGCGCCTGCTCCCGGCAGCCGAGGTTTCGCTCTTTCGTCCCGCACCCGACGCGCAGGTGAAAGTGGTCGTCGTGTGAGTCACCGCGTGTCGGCTGGTGAAGAACCCAGGTGGCTCGTACCACAGCCTGTGGCGAGCGCTCGTAGCGCGCCGCGTACCGCAGGAGACGGGCCTTGAGCTCGTTGGAGCAGAAGATCCACTTCACGCGCGCTTGATTATCCATGATCAGAGTACGCACGAGGTGCCAGTTGCGCGCTTCGTCGAACCGAAAAACGCGGTCGCGCAGGGTCGCGAGACCAAGACGATCGAAGCGTAGCCAGCCATCGCCGAGTGCCGCCAGGCCGCCCGCGTCTCGCGCAAAGAAAAGGAGATCCGCATCGCGCCCGCTGCGGTGGGTCCGGTGGCGAGAATGGGAGCCTCCGTAAGGGGTCGATAGATCGCCGACGCGAAGCGGGCGGCCGCCTGGAAAAGCGTCGGCTACTTCACGCGCCGCGCGCTCGATCGCGCCCACTAGCGTTGGGGTGCCGAATCGGGTCCCCTCCCCGGGACGCAACCGCCGATAGCCGTTACCCTGATCTTCCAGGCGAATCGGGTGCTGGAGGTATCCGTGCTCGGCGGTGCCGACCGAGATCGTCTGGCCCGCGGGCAGTGGCTTGCTGACGCACGAACAGATCGCTGTGATTACCACTGCGGTGAAAACCCTAACCATTCCAAATGCATCATAGCGCACGGTTCGGCTTGACGTCCCAAACTCGCCACGTAAGTTTCGGGGCTAACTGATGTCCGAACAGAACGAAGGATTCATGGACCGCCTGAGCGCCCACCTCGACCGTGGCTGGGAACTGGTCACGCAGGGTGACTTGAACGGCGCCATGGCGTCGGCCGAGCAGACCCTCGAGCTCGACGGCGATTCGCCCGATGCCCACAACCTCATCGGGTACATCCACGCCGCCAACGGGAACCTCGACATGGCGCTCGAGCACTACCGCCAGGCCATCGACCTCGACGAGCACTATCTAGAAGCCATGCTCAATGCGGCGGAGCTCCTGATCCACCCGCTCGGAAGCCTCGCGGAGGCGATTCGCGTCCTCGACCAGGCTCTCGAGAGCTGTCAGACGGCGGACGACATCGCCGACGCCTCCGTGCTCAAGGTCGACGCGCTGCTCCAGCAGGGCGACCGCGCCGCTGCTGCTGAGCTGCTGATTGGGCTCCCCGAGGGCCCCTTCGAAAACCAACAGCTCGAGTTCCTGATCGGGCGGGCCCACTTCGAGCTCGACCAGATCGACGCCGCGGCAACTCTGATCGAACGCGCGGCTTCGCGCTCCGACGCGTCGCCAGACGTGTTGTACTACCTCGGCCTGTTGCGCGATCGGCAGGGGCGCGCCGACGAAGCGCCGCTCGCCTTCCTCAAGACCCGGCATCTGGACGGTCTTCTGCCCCGGCCTCCGTGGTCGCCGTCACACGCTCGCTTCGAAAAGCTCGTGCAGAGCGCATTGCGCGAGCTGCCCGCTGAGTTGGCGCAGCGGCTCGAGGGCAATCTGATCATGGTCACCGACCTACCCGGCCTCGAGGTGGTCGCTGAGGGCGTCGACCCGCGCACCCCGCTCCTGCTGGACGAAATGGCCACCACCGCAGGTGGCGAAGAACAGCGACGCCTGTTCGTATACCAGCGCAACATCGAGCGCCTGATTCGTCACCCGCTCGGGCTGCAAGAGGACGTCCTCGAGATTCTGAGCCGAGAGCTGGAGGCGCATTTCAATCGGCCAAAGGATGAGTCCTCTGGCACGAAGTTCTCGCCCAAGCGTCAGGGCTGAAGGTCCGTAGGGGACCCGCCGAGCGCCCGCCATACCCGATCCATATCCGGCGGCGCAGGCGCTTCGAGCTGCATGCGATCTCCGGGAGCAAACGAAGGAAAGCTCACGCGGACGCAGTGAAGCATCACTCGGCGCGCCGTGACGACGCTTCCATCGGGCAGCGCCTTGCGCCGCGCGCCCTGATACAGAGGATCGCCGAACAGCGGCGCGCCGGCTTTGGCCGCGTGTACGCGAAGTTGGTGGGTTCGGCCGGTGTCTGGCCTGAGCCGAAGAAGCGTCGCATTCGGTGTGCGCGCTGCCACTTCATATCGGGTTGCGGCTTCACGCTCGCCGCGCCCCGGTCCCGCCAAACGGCGCTTTGGATTGCGCGGATCAATTGAAATCGGCCAGCTCCACTGCCCTCTGTCGAGGGACAGGTCACAAATGGTGACGCCCATGTAGACACGCTCGTACGCCCCGGCACGGCGTGCATCGAGAAGGTGGCGATTGGCGCTGCGGG
Source organism: uncultured bacterium (assembly GCA_937984275.1). Taxonomy (GTDB): domain Bacteria; phylum Myxococcota_A; class Polyangia; order Polyangiales; family Houyiibacteriaceae; genus SG8-38. The sequence goes on from CALJYC010000161.1 coordinate 18,587, forward strand.
TGAGCGCGAACGTCACCAAGCCACTCACTTGGGAGTCCAGCCGGGACGTGGCGTGCGCTTGCAAGTCCGGAAAGCGATCGCGAACCCAATGGGCTAGGCAGGGCTCTGTCGGTGTGGGCGCCGTCGTTGGCAAACCGGGCGGTTTGTCGACGATGAGCAGTTGCGCGTCGTGGTGAATGATCTCGGGTTCAACGTCGCTGGCGTCAGACACCCAGGATCTCCACCGTGCCGGCATCACCGTCGAGGCGAACCAGGTCGCCATCACGAAGGGACCGAGTGGCGTTCGTCACGTTGACCACCGCGGGCACCGCGTATTCTCTCAAAATGATCGCCGCGTGAGAAAGCGGACCGCCGAGCTCGGTCACCACGCCCGACGCGGCCAAGAACAACGGAGACCACCCAGTGTCGGCGGCCGCGACGACGAGCACCTCGCCAGGCTCGAAATCAGCTGCCTGCGAAGAATCGCGGAGGATGCGCACCCTGCCCTCGGCCACGCCGCCGCTCGCCGCCAGACCTCGCAGACGCTTCGAGGTCGACGCGGCACCGGCGTCCTCTGGCGGGAATCCTACGAAAGTGGTCGGAGGTTCGGGGAGCGCCTGATTGCGCTCGTACTCCAACCGGCGCCGCTGAACGCGGATCGCAACACGCTCGTTCTCGTCGAGAAGAACGCGACGAACCTCCGCGAGCGTCAGGAAGAACGCTGCGTTCGGGCCCGCTTCGGGCTCACGTGCTTCGATCCGGCGCGATGCCTCGAGGGCGACCCGACGAAACATGCCGAGCACCTCCACCACGTGGCCCCGCAGGTGCTCGCGCATCCGAGTGAAGCGTCGCACAACTTCGAGTAGCTTCGTCACGGAAGGTCGAAGTGGGAATGGAACGCTCGTCTTTAACTTCTCCTCGGCCTCCTGACGCGCGCGCTGCAGGGCTCGCTCTCGCTGGTCGAGATCGGTCGCGCTAGCAAGATGTGAACGCAGCGCAGCAAACATGAGCGTGGGGTCTTCCGACCATCGCGGCGCCGCAATCTCGGCTTCGCGAATGCCCCGATACCCGTAGTCGTCGACGAAGCGCCTCAATGCACTGCGCGTGCGGCCGACGGGCAGGCCCGTCACCGTGAGCTCCGCGAGCTCTGTGCCACGGATGTAGTCCGCCACTTCGGGCTCTTCGCGCGCGATCTGAGCGATCTGCCACAACGCGAAACCGGGACGCGCGCTCGCCACGTCTTGTAGCCCCGACAGCAGCTCGCGATAGAAGCCCGACGCGTGATCTCGGGCGAACGTACGTAGCAGACCCATCAGCGCGAGCACGGCGGAGACCAGGTTCGCGTACGCGGTGAGCATGATCGAGCCGGTTTCGTCCAGCAGGTGCTCAACGTCGCCAAGCATCCGGTCCAGGCCGCTCGGCTCGAGAAGACGAGGGTCGATGCCATTGATGCGCGTGCGCTCCTCCGAGAAATACGTTTCGAATTCGTCGACGCGCGCTTGAAGGCGGAAGTTTTCCCGGGCGTACCGGGAAACGGTCTGTGGCAAGCGCAGAAAGAAACCGGTCGAGCTCCGCTCGGCCACCACCTCGTCGAGCTCGGTGGCGTACTGGCCCCCGCCGAGCCGGACCAGAGTCGAGGGATGAATCCATGGAATCTGGGACATGATCGAGCTGAACTCGGTCAGATTGATGTAGATACGTCCACGAAAGTCTCCCACGAGCTCCGCATCGCGCGGGACCGTGCAACCCATGGCGCCGAACGCTCGACGAAAGCCGAGGTCACTGAACTGGCTGAGGACGGACCAGGTGAACGGCGTGGCGACGCCCGGGAGCGCTTCTCCGACGTTCGCGTTGCTCCAGACAATCTTTCGCCGGTCCCATGGTCGCTCGCGTCGCGAGCCACGACGGTTACTTATGTTCGGGACGACGACCGGGCGCGCCTGAAGGACGTACACCTGCTGTCCGGCGATCCCCCACTCGACGTCGCGGGCATTTCCGAAGTGGCTTTCGACTCGAGTCGCGAGGTCGCTCAAGTGCAGGAGCTGCTGCTCGGTCAGCGCCGGGCTTTCACGCTGCGCCTTCGCGACCGCCACCTCGCGGACGCCGCCCGAGCGTTCGAGCACGGTTTGTTGGGCTTTTTCACCGATGATCTGGTCGCGCAATTGACCGGTCGCCTTGTCGACGCGATACGTGTCGGGCGTCACACGGCCGTCGACGACCGCAGAACCCAATCCGTACGCGGCGTTGATGACGACCTCCCCCGCATCGCCGGTAAGCGGATTGGCGGTGAACAGAACACCGGAGACCTCGGCCGGAACCATGGCCTGAATCACGACCCCGACCGAAACCGGAACGTCGTCGCCAAGCGCACGCAAGTATGAAAACACGCGGGGGCGAAAGAGACTCGACCAACAGATCTTGATGGCCTCGAGCACCTCGTCTTCGCGCATCACGTTCAGCAGGGTCGAGTGCATCCCCGCAGCAGACGCGCCCTCCTGGTCTTCGTGCATGGCCGACGAACGAACCGCAAAGCTGATCGCGCCCTCGTCCGTCATGGCGAGCAGCGCGTCGCTCACGCTGCGGACGACATCCTGCGGTAGTGTCGCTTCGCGCACACGCTCGGCGATCGACTGCAGGCGCGCGTCGGGCACATGTGGGCTGTGCAGAAGCGCTCTGGGGCGGTCCTCGATGTCCAGCACGCTCGAGAAGAACGAGTCGCCCACCCAGCCGGGCATCGCATAGGCGGCGGGAACGGGGAAACCTGCCCGCGCGAGCGCGGCCAGGCTGCGAGCCTTCCCGCCATAACCAGACGCTCTTCGAGGAACGACCGATTCGATTCGTTTCAGTACCCGCGGCATCCCGACTGGCTGGTTCTAGCGCACGCCTGGACGGAGGGCATGCGGGGGTCATGGACGGAAGGCGGTGCCAGCGCTATGTACGCGCGGTGTCGGTGATAGACGACGATCATTTTCATGATCAATGCGGGGTGTTTGGTGTGTTTGGGGCCGAAGAGGCCTCGAATCTGGCATACCTCGGCCTGCACTCATTGCAGCACCGAGGCCAAGAAGCCGCAGGTATCGTGTCGAGCAACGGCGAGCAGCTCTTCGTCCATCGCGGGATGGGTTTGGTGCAAGATGTCTTCACGGCCGACCAGATCGAAAAGCTGCCCGGCAGTAGCGCCATCGGCCACGTCCGGTACACCACCGCGGGCGGCAGCCACATCAAAAACGCGCAGCCGCTTGCCGTGGACTGTGGGCACGGTTCCATCGCCGTCGCCCACAATGGGAACCTAACCAACGGCCTGGCACTGCGGCATCAACTCGAAAGAGACGGGTCGATCTTCGCATCCGATAGCGATACCGAAGTGTTCGTTCATCTCATCGCACGATCGAAATCCGAAACGATGGTCGACCGTGTGGCGGATGCGCTGCACCAGGTCGAGGGCGCCTACTCGTTGGTCTTCCTCTCGCCCGACGAGTTGGTAGCCGTCCGCGACCCATATGGATTTCGTCCGTTGTGCCTGGGCAAGCTCGACGATGCGTACGTCATTGCGTCTGAGCCGCCGGCGTTTCAGTTGATCGGCGCCGAGTTCATCCGGGACATCAAGCCCGGGGAGATGGTGGTCATCAACGACTCCGGGCTGCAGAGCCTCCGGCCGTTTCGCACCGACGCGGAGCGCCGATACATGTGCATCTTCGAGTATGTGTATTTCGCCCGACCCGACGCCTCGTTCGACGGGATCAGCGTCTACGACGCCCGCAAACGTATGGGCCACGCCCTTGCCGAGGACCAGCCGGTCGAAGCTGACATCGTGGTGCCCGTACCGGACAGCGGCGTCGCCGCGGCGCTCGGATACGCCGAAGCCGCAGGGCTCCCCTTCGAGCTCGGCTTGATTCGCAGCCACTACGTCGGCCGCACGTTCATCGAGCCCGCCCAATCGATCCGCCACTTCGGCGTCCGCCTCAAGCTACACCCGGTCCAAAGCCTCCTCGAAGGCAAGCGCATTGTCGTGATCGACGACTCGATCGTGCGCGGCACCACGAGCCGCAAGATCGTCAAGATGATCCGCGACGCCGGCGCCAAAGAAGTGCACCTTCGAATCAGCTCCCCCCCCACCAGCTGGCCCTGCTTCTACGGCATCGACACCCCGACACGAGAAGAGCTCATCGCCGCACACAATTCGGTCGACGAGGTAAACGACTACGTCACCGCAGACAGCCTTGGCTACTTGTCGCTCGACGGATTGAAACGAGCAGTCGGCGGCGAAGGCTTCTGCAGCGCATGCTTCAGCGGCCGCTACCCGATCCCAGTGACGGATGATGTGGGACTGCGACGACAGCTGCCCCTGGTAGGCGTCTGACGCCGGCACTAACCGCTAACCGCAGAACCGTAGAACCACAAGAACCCCGACCTAGCGGTCTAGCGGTTCGCGATTTGCGGTTTGCGGGTGGGTGGGTGGCCGGGTGGGCTAGCGGTGCGCCTCGAACCACCGCAAAATTGCCGCGTTCACCTCGGCTGGCCTCTCCAAATGCAAGAAATGCCCGGCGTCCGCCAGCTTCACGACCTCGAACATTGCGCTGAAATGCTCCTCTTGGTCGTCGGCCATGCCCGGGAAAATGCAGCCGTCGCGCTCGCCGTGTAGATACATCGTCGGGACCACGATAGGGCCGGCTGTAACGGTTTCACGCATCTCACGAGTCACCTTGAACGACGCCACGGCGCGGTAGTGCTTCAACGGGGCTGGCATACTCGACCGTAGACAGAGCTTGAGCTCCTCGAAGTAGTCGGCCCCGGGATCGAAACCCGGCGACCACTTTTTCCAAAGACGCTCGACGAAACGGAAGTCGCGAGCCTTCACGATGCGGTCCGACACGATGGGTATTTGGAACAGACCCATGTACGCGCTTCGTTGAAGCTGGCGCGGATAGCGTTCGATGTTCGTTTCGAACGCCAGGATGTGGGGAAGCGCAAGAATCGCGGCCGCACGAAACCGGTCAGGCCGCTGAGCCAGCGCACATTGGGTAATGATCGAGCCCCAATCGTGGCCGACGATCCGAACCGGATCGGAAGGAGACAGCTCGTCGATGAAGGAAAGGATCGTCCGAGTTAGTGTGGGGATATCGAAAGGTCCATCCAGCGACGAGGGGGCATAGCCGGGGAGCCAGGGGCTGGCGATGCGATATCCAGCTTCACAAAGTCGCTCGGTCAACGGCGCCCACGTGCGTGGAATGTCTGGAAACCCGTGGAGGCAAACCACCAGCGGCGCGTCCTCCGACCCAGTGGAGAGGTATGAAAGCCCAGTCTGCTCGGAGCGAGATCGGCGCATCACGATAAGCTTACGAGAAGAAGCTTGCGAGCGCCTCCGCAAGTCGCGCGGCAAACGATTCGTCGACGATCAGGTCCTGGCGCGCCTCGATCTCGAGCGCGCACCGCCCAGACTCCTGGGCGTGACGCACCGGCGAATAGGCGAGACCAACCTTCCCGGACCACGGCTCGTTCGGTGCGACGTGGAAGCCCGCCTCCCCGAGATGCTGCACGAGCTGGTATGCAGGCTCTTCGTCGTGGTCGAACAACACCCCGACCTCCAAGCCACGCGCCTCCCCTTCATAGGTGTCGGTAAAGGTGTGGATCGCGAACACCGTGTCGCCACGGCTCCGCTCCACCATCGCGCTAACCGCGGCGTGATACGGAAGGTAGAAACGATCGATTCGGCGATCTCGCTCCGCTTCGAGGAGCGCTTCGTTCAGATGCACCGTCCTTCCCTCGGCGTTTTCTCGAAACAGCGTCTCCGAATCGAGAGGGCGGTTTGGATCGATCAAGAGCCTGGAAAAGCGCGAAAGCACGGCCGGCGCGTTGGCTAGTCGCGCGATCCTCCGGGTGAACGCGGCGGCGCCGATGTCGCTGGCCCAATGCGTGTCGACGAGCCAGCGATCTTCTTCGGGCCAGCTCCACGGCTCGGGCAACTCCGCCGACGCGTGCTCGCAGGTGAACACCACACGACCGTCGAAGTCGCCATCGATCTCTTCCACTGCTTCGATTGAGGTCATGTTTTGAATTGTGAGCGAACTCTCGAAAAGTCGAGCTCCCCGGTGACACTGAACGATTGAACGGTATACTCGAAAGTGAAGCCGACGGGGGCGGTGGAAGGAAAGAAACCAGTGCCGCATCCCGACGAAGACCCGGAGCTCCCCGGAAGGCCTGCAAAGACGGCGCGGCGGCCGAGCCATTTCCGAAAGAAGCGCAGAGACACCACGACCAAAGTGGTTCGCGTTTCACGAGACCATGCGTCCGCGCAGAGCGACGTGAGTCACGTTGTCCAGAGTCCTCGGGCGCGCCAAGAGCAGTGGAGCGAAGTGATCAACCGAGCGCCCACGTTGCCGGAGCCCCTCCTTCAACGGCCAATGCCACCCCCGGCGCCCTTGCCCTCGGAGACCTCGATCCACGACCCGACGGTTCCCGGATGGCTCGACGATCGCCAGAGGAGAAAGCGCGTCGAGGACATCGTCGGGACCGCAGGCCTCGCGCTCATGGTCGCCGCGATGCTGATCGCGATGTGGCTTCGAATGACAGGACCGTAGAACGGCCCTTTGGACCTCGGTTACTTGAAGAGTGGTTCATAGTCGGTGTCGTAAATCTCGTTGATCTCATCGTAGATCGGCTGAACGACCTCGGGGTATGGGATCACTCCGGATTTGGTGAAGTCGGAAAACGGAATCGCCTTTGACGTGTCGGGCGGGTTCTTCTTCTTCATCGGCGGACTCGGCCAGACCTCTTCGTCGATCGCGGACATCCGCACGCGGATCTCGTCCTTGGTGACGTTGAAGACCATGTAGTCCAGCGCCAATGCGAGGGGGCCATCGTAGGTCTTGCGGACGCGACGCCTCACCTCGGGCTGCGTGTCGAAATCGTTGTAGAAATGATAGCCAACAGCGAGGCGAGGTTGTGTCATCGACATCACCTTGCCGAACTGCTCTGGCGAGGTGTGACCCTGCGTCCCGACATTCAGCGCTTCGAGCGGTGTAAAGCCTTGCTTCGTGACCAGCAGCACCGAGGGCAAGAAGCACTCGTGAATCGCGATGTCGGCGCCCTTGGTGTGCTCGGCCCACCATTTGTTGGGAATGGTGTCGCTCGAATACGCGAACTTCAGCCCGTTCCACTCGAGAATGAAGCTGACCGCGCCGTCGAGACCATGGACCGCCGGGATGCTGCGAATCGTTACGCCCTTCTCTTGGTAGATGACCTCATTGACCGCGTCGAAGGCGAACTCGGTGACGTCCAACTGCCCGCCGCGGAAATCAATGACCCCTCCTCGGGTCCCGATGTCCCAGACGTACATTTGCTCCATGAGGTCCATGGCGTGCTTGGTGCCGTACTCGGGGGTTGCTCCGCTTGGACCCCAAATGCGGAGCGGCGTCAGGCGATTCATCGTCGTTCCGCCGAGCCAGAAGGACGGCAGGTCGCCCATGTGGTCGACGTGAAGATGTCCAAAGAACACCTTGTCGATCAGGTCATACGGAATCTTCTGCGCTGCGAGTCGCTCGTGGCACCCACTGCCGATGTCGAACAGGAATTTCTCGCCGTTGCCAAGCTCCACGAGCCAGCACGCCGCGGCTTGTTTCGGCCGGACGCTCGGCATGCCAGTGCCGAGGGCCACGACGCGCATCTCGTCCTTGCCGAGATCCTCGGTGGCCGGGTAGTAGACATCTCGATCGATCTTCGCCTTCGTCGGCGATTGGTTCGCACCCATCAATAGAATCAGGGTGAGGCAGGCCGCGAAGCCTCCGAGGAAAAGTAGCGTCGCTCGCATTCGAATCTCCCTGGTCGTTCATGAGTGCGGCACTTATACCGACCGCGATGAGAATAGCGGCTAATTCGGCATCCTAGGAGAGAGCGCTCTCGACCAGTCGCATCGGCCTCGATCGCAAGGGCTCGTCGAGTCGGGCTAAGACATCGCGGTGCTGCGGAGCTTCGCTCGCGCGATCGAGATCAGCGTAGACCTGCTCCGTCACAGGGAATAGGGAAGC
>CALJYC010000162.1 GCA_937984275.1 uncultured bacterium
GAAGGTCACGCCCGTGATCTCGAACGAGCCTTCCGGGATGCGTGCCAGACCAGCCGGGTTGTACCAAAGCGCCGCGCCGGTCGTGACGTTGGCGACCACCGCGCCGCCGGTCAGCGTGACGTCGACGCCCGCATTCACCTCGTCGCTATTGCCGGCCGCCGCGGTGCTGGAGAGAAGCAACACGGCCAGCGTAAACGTCGTGGAAGCGGGACGCATGGCGCAAGTCTAGGAGCAGCGTGGTGGGCGGCAAAGCTTTTGCGTCAGAACGCGACCTTGGCTGCGAAATTGAGACCGATCTCGTGGACGGTCGTAGCGATCGGCGTGTTCACAATCGAGCTCGGGTCGTATGTCGCCGGCACCGACAAGCCGAGAGTATCCCCTCGCCCAAACGCGTAGCGAAACCCGATCGCGACCGAGAGTCCCAAACCTTCCTCCTCTTCTACGGGCTGTCGGTCCGGATGCACCTCGTGGGTCGAGTAGAGGAATCCGATGTTAACTCCGAAGAAGTCGATCTTTTGGGTCGCCAAGGGCAGCTGCGCCAGCCGGTCGACCTGACTGAAGTCGGTGAATGCCCCCAGCCCCAGCTTGATGTTCTTGGTCACGCGGAACGCGCTTCCGACGCGCCCGTTGACGAAGCCTCGAAGATCGAGGCCGAGCTCCTCTTCACGCAGGCGCCATTGAACAACGACGTCCCCTTCGACCCAGCCCCAACTCCCGAGGTAGGCGACCCCGAAACGAAGGTTGCCAGGGTCCACGCCCCACCAACCGGCGCGGCCACCTTTGGACTGAGTTCCCTGAGCAAGCTGCGGATTGGCCGCGTCCACGGTGCCCGCAGGAGGTGCTTGATTGTACTGGGTCGCGAACCGTTCGAGCATGGCAAAGATGTACGTTGGCGCGCTGATCGAGAGGCCGATTCGGACCTTCGGGATCGGAACCCATTGAATGCCGGACTTGAGCTGGAAGCCAAAGCCGGTCTGATTCTTGACCTCTCCCGACGAGACTTGCCCCGCCACGCCGCCGTCATAGAAGACCGTGTAGCTGTCATCCACGCGAGCGGTGGCGATGACAATGTCGAAGGCCCCACCAAACAAGACCTTCTGCTTCTTGCCGAACTCCCCTGCCAATCCCGAGCTGACATGAAAGAAGTTGAGTCGGGAGTTTCGCCCCGCGTACGACTCCACCACCGGTGTCGTGCCGGCGGGCGACCTAACCTCCTCGGTAATGAACTCCCGCCGAATTGATGAATTGAACAAGCCGACGCCGAGCTTCAGGTTTTCCTTGAGCACGATCGTGAAGGTCAGCGCCTGAGGAATGACTGTGAAATTGAAGCTGCTGCCCTCGCTCTTGGCCGGAGGGTCGGTGTCGATCGTCAAGAGACCCGGGTTCTTGACGATCTGCATGTTGAGGGTGACGCCCGCGAGCTCCAGGGTGGGCTTGTCGGACCGGGCAATGCCTGCCGGGTTGTACCAAAGCGATGCGCCGGTGTAGACGTTGGCCACGACGGCACCGCCCGTGAGCGTGACGTCCAGGCCGGCATTGACATCATCGGTGTTACCAGCCCATGCCGTCGCGGGGCTGAGCACGACACTGAACAGCAAACCCACCCAGGCTCCGCGCATGCGCGGATACTAACTGAAAACACTACGACCCTGGGCGCAAACTTTACCGTTTCGCCGCAAACTTTTCGTTTTCAATTCGCTGCCGATGGGTGTAGGGATTGGCCAGGAATCATGAAATACCGCTGCCTGCGTGCGTTTCTTCTGGTCGGCCTCGGGCTCCTCCTCGTCAGTTGTTCCATCACCCGCGTCAAGTGGCGCATCAAGTGGGACAAGGGCCTAGAAGAGAGCAAGGCCTCTTACATGGAGGCCCCTCTCCAGGTCGAGACGAAGCGTCAGCCGAACATTATCCTCCTAGTCGCCGACGATCTCGGTCCGTACGAAGTCAGCGCCTACGGCGTCGAGCACATCTCGACCCCGAACATCGATCAGATCGGTAAGGAAGGTGTGGTCTTCGAAGAGGGCTACGCAACCGCCCCCACCTGCGCGCCCGCCCGCGCGGGCCTCATGACGGGCCGCGTGCAGAACCGCTACGGGTTCGAGACGCAGGTGATGGAGTTCTACCCGAGCAACTACGTCGAATACATCTCGGGCAGATGGTTGGTCGACACGGGCGAATTCAAAGTGAAGGCCAAGCCCTCATTCCCCTCGGCCTGGCAGGTGCACAAGCAAGGCGTGCCCCCGTCCGAGATCATGCTCTCCGAAATCCTCAAGAAGTACGACTACAGCACGGCACTCATTGGCAAATGGCACCTCGGCGTGCACCGTGAGCAGGTCCCGTCGGCTCGAGGCTTCGACTACCAGTACGGATTCTACGGCGCCTCCTCGCTGTACACCCCCAAAGAGAACTGGTCCGGCGTGATCAACCACAAGCACGGGGCCTTCAGCGCGCAACACCAGTGGAAGACCGGACGCAAAGAGCAGGCTGCCATCCTGCGCAACGGCAAGGAGATCATCGAAGAGGAATACCTCACCGATGCCTTCCGCGACGAGATGATGAAGTACATGGAGGAGCACAAGGACGAGCCGTTCTTCATCTACGGCGCGTTCTCCGCGCCTCACGTGCCTTTCCAAGCTCCGGTCGAGTACTACTGCCAGTACCCGCACGTCGAAGACGAGAACAAGCGCGTGTACTACGCGATGATCTCTTCGCTCGACGATGCG
>CALJYC010000163.1 GCA_937984275.1 uncultured bacterium
CGGCGGCAAGGCAGCGCCTGGTTACACGATGGCCAAGCTCATCATCAAGTTGATCAACTCGGTGGGCGACGTCGTGAATTCCGACCCAGACATCTCGGACAAGCTGAAGGTTGTGTTCATCCCGAACTACAACGTCAAAACCGCCCAGCTCGTTTATCCCTGCGCCGACCTTTCCGAACAGATCTCTACGGCCGGCAAGGAAGCCTCTGGGACGGGCAACATGAAGTTCTCGATGAACGGCGCGCTCACGATCGGCACCCTGGATGGCGCGAACGTCGAGATCCGCGATGCCGTGGGAGCCGAGAACTTCTTTCTCTTCGGGCTCACCACCGACGAGATCCACGCGCTGCGCCAGACGGGGTACCGGCCCTACGAGCACTATGAGCAAAACCCCTCGCTCAAAGCCGCGCTCGATCTAGTCGCATCCGGGCATTTCTCGCGGGGAGACGCCTCCCTGTTCCGGCCTCTAATCGACAGCCTGCTCCATCACGACGACTATTTCGTTCTGGCCGACTTTCAGTCCTACATCGACTGTCAGAAGGAAGTCAGCCGGGCCTGGGCAGACCCACATCATTGGACGAAGATGTCGATCCTCAACACGGCGCGCATGGGTTACTTCTCCTCGGATCGCACCATCCGCGACTACAGCCGGGACATCTGGCGCGCTGAGCCCAACCCAGTGCAACTTTCGGATGTAGATTGAACCGGAGCCGCTTGCCCCTAACCCCAAAGGTAGGAAGACGATGATACCAGACGAATCAGTTGCCTATGCGCTTGCAGCGTGGAGCCGTTTCGAGGACAGCGTGTCTGACGGTCTGTTGCGCGCAGTAGCGGGCGCGTTCGTTCTCGTCGCCGCCGCCGATGGAGAGCTCAGCCAGGACGAAGCCGATCGATTCCTCGAGGCGTTGCATTCCAAAGCGGATGTTTTTGCCCCGATTGATTTCGCCGAGCTCGCAAAGACCTTCGGAGACCTTTCTGAAGCGATGCTTGCCGATCCCGAAGACGGGAAACGTCTCGCGCTTCAATACGTCGCTCGCGTGAAAGGGGTACCCCAGCACGCCGAGCTTGTGAAAAGCGCTGCCGAGATCGCCGCGGCCGCGGATGGGCGCTTGCAGGCGGTCGAGGAGTCCGTGATGCAAGACGTTCGGGGCGCACTCGGCATGAGCGCCGGGCGCATCCCTCAGCTCTAGGACTTCTCAATCGAACCAACCGCGCTTGCGTAAGGACCAGGCTACGACGCCTGCGATGAGCACCATGACTCCGAGAGCCAGCGGATAGCCATACGGGTGCTTCAGCTCCGGCATGGTGTCGAAGTTCATCCCCCAGATCCCCGCAAGCAAGGTGAGCGGCAAGAACACCGTCGAAATCACGGTCAGGAAGCCGAGCCGGCGGTTGAGGGCGTCTTGTCTGTACTCTGACGCCCGATGCCGAAGCTCCTGGAAACGATCTTGGAGCCGATCGTCGAGTCGTCGCGTCGCGTTGGCACTCGACGTCAAGAGGCTCATCGAGCCCTTGACGGAGGAGAAGCTCAGCGCGTCGGTCTGCACTTCGGACAGAACCCGGAAGGCTTCGTCCTGCTCTTCGCTGATGGCGTCGGCACGCAATAGATCCGTCTTCAGTTGAGCGAGCTCGGACTCCTCCACGCTGCCCGGGTCTTCGTCCATCCGTTGGTCCATTTGCAACAGCTGCTCTCGAAGCACGCGCGCAGCCCGTGCGGTCCTGGCGCCTTGCCACAGCAGAATCGAGCACAGCACGCTTGCTGTAGAAAGCGGGCCGAGCTCGGACAAATCGACCGGCTGCTGACTTTCAACGGGGTTTTCGATCGGGTCGGACTGCACCGTGACGAGCAGATTCTTCAGGCAAAGCGCGGCCACGTGCGCGCGTCGGCTACATGCCACGTCAGCAAATACAGCCCACTCGAAAAAAGCCGCATCCCGTAAGGCAATGACGCTCGTCTCCTTCCCTGCCCGAAGTACGCGACGCTTCAAGAAGCCCCCCACGTTGAGCTCATCGAGAATGGTTTCGAGGTCGCCCGGTGAGCATTCCGTCAGGTCGATCCAGAAGGCTCCATCGCCGGCGCGCCACCGACGCCGCGCATCAGCGGTATCGACCTCGGTCAAACGACTACTCTCGGTCAACTCGAAAGCGGTTTCCTTCATCATTCCATCATTCGCTTGGGGCCTCAGCGGGATGTTCTGCAGCGAGGGCTTCAAGAACTTCTGTGTAGGCCCTTGCTCGTCTTTCGGCGAAACCGTCGATCAGAAAGCCCATCGCGCCGATGAGAATGATCGCCGGACCGACTCCGTGTGCCCAATCGGCCTTCAACCCGAAGCGCAGGCCAAGCCCGACCAAGACCAAGATCGTCCACATCCCGATGTAGATGGGCCAGTTGTCGTTGACCTTATGCATACGCGGGAGCTCGTCGGCCACCATGGCGCCCGGGTCGCTTTGGAACCCCGTTTCGATCGCTGCGACCTGTCCAGTCGTGCGAAGCCCGACCGCGGCCCCGATACCGATCGCGAAGAGTCCGAACAGCACGAGTGGGACGGCCAGTCCCCAAGCGAACCCACCGCGCTCTGCGCGCAACGTGACCGCCGCAAACGCGACCATGGCAACGCCAATCGGAACGATGAAGTAGAGCGCTTCGATGCGCTCTCCGCGAAAGTAGGCATGCATGACATCGAGGAAGGGCATCGGCTTCGTCGGATCTCTCACACCGTGCGCGGTTCGGTCAAGGCAGTCCGTCCAGCGGCCCAACAAACCACGATCGGTCAGTAACCCTTGATTGAAGTTCGGTTCTCGTAGCCAGCCGGGAACGAGTAGGTGAAGCCGATGGAGGGCTCCAGCCAGGAGCGGTTGCTAGGGAAGAACTGACCTTGGAAGGTGTAGCCAGCGCCGAAGCCGATTTCGAGGTCGGCCTGGCGGGCGACGCGGATCTGCATGCCTATTCGTCCGTGGAAGCCTGGGGTGAAGCGGTATTGGTTGTACCCGGTGCAGTACCAGGCATTGCAGAGGATCTGCGTTTCGTTGAGGTGCCACCAGTTGAAGTCGAACCAGCCGTCGAGGAATGGAGCGACTCGGGTTCGGTTAGGGGCGACGAAGCGCATGCCTAGCGAGAAGAAGATATTGCTCAGGAGCTCCCTTCGCGTGGTCGCGGGCGCGCCTGGGAGGTTTTTGAGCTCGAGCCCGTTTCCGCGGAAGCCGAGCGCAAGCATCGGCACCCACCACTTGTAGTTCCAGCCGATGCGCGCATCTACGGTACCGCCAGGACGGACGATGTCCCGGTCGACGCCGTTCCAGAGCATGACGCCGACGTCGAATCCAACCTCAATGTGCGGGTAGCCGACTTTCGAGCGGTCATCATCGTGTGCACTCGCCACGCCGGAGATGGTGATCGTTCCGACGGCGATCATCAGCGCAAACACTATCGCTCGCGCTGTCACGGGCTTCCCCCAAGCTTTTGGAGCTCTGCGGCGTACCGCTCCGCGGCCTTGGTGCGCCCCATCTGTTGATTGTACCCAGCCAACAATCGCAGAATGTCGCGGTTGGCCGGGTAGCGCTGAAGCATACGCTCGAGTGTCTTCAGTGATGCGACTTGCTGCCCGCTGTCGAACTGGGCGACCGCGTAGACATACCCGAACCGAATGACTTCTGGACGAATCTCATGGGCACGGCGAAGGTGCACCGTCGCTTCGGGTTGTCGCCCGAGCCGTATCAAGGTCAAGCCGAGGGCGAACTCGACGGCGGCGCGATCGGCGGCGGCCTTCAGCCCTTCACGAAGCACCGCTTCCGCCTCTTCGTCGCGCTGTTGGCTTCGATAGAGGTCGGCGAGGTTCACGTAAGCGGCAGTAAACGTGGGATCGATATCGAGGGCTTCGCGGAGATTGCCCTCCGCGTGCTCAACGTCGCCCGCAAGCAACGCGACATGCGCCAGGTCGGCCAACCCTTCGCCGCGGTCCACATTGAATGCCCGGGCTTCGATGTATTCCGCGGTGGCGGCCTTGAGCGCGGCACGGTCGGACTCGCTCCATCGGCCGGCGTGGATCCCCAGCAATGCGGCGACGGCTTCGATGCGCACGGTGCGCACCGGGTCGCGGAGCAACTCGCGAACGACCTCGGGACGCTGCTCCTGCGCAATGTCTCTGGAGGCGACCGCGACGGTACGGCGGACGATAGGGCTCGGGTCGTGCGCGGCCCGCATCAGCAACGCAGGCAGTGCGGGTGACGCGAGGTTGCGGAGCTCGAGCAGCGCGGTCGCGCGTACGATGGCGGGAGCGGTGCCGGTTGCAACGAGCTCGACCAGCCCCGGCTCGCCCTCGGGCCGTTGCATTCGCGCCGCATGGAGTACCTCGGCGAACGTGTCATCGACCCGCTTATCGAAGTGCTTATCGATGTGACCCTCGGCCCACTGGGCGCTCTTTTCCGAGTGACAACCGGTGCAAGCGTCGGGCGCGCCGATCTGTTTAGCCAGCGCGGGACGTGGCAGCCCGAAGCGATGGTCCGCGCGGTCATCGATCACCATGTACGTGCGCTGCGGCATGTGGCAGTCGGTGCACAGGCTGCCCTCCGTCCCGGGGTCGTGAAAATGATGTTCCGGGACGTCATAGGTCTCGGCTTTGTGGCACCGGGTGCACAGCGCGTTGCCCTCCGCTCGGAGGTTCCCGCTGTGCCCGTCGTGGCAGTCGCTACAGACCACGCCCGCCGCGTGCATCCTGCTCTGCAGGAACGACCCGTAGACGTAGACCTCGTCTTTGATCTGACCGTCGTCGAAATAGAGGAGCTCGTCGAGGACGGCGAGGCGATAGCGGTCATGATAGCCCGGTCCCTCCCCGCCGAGGTCGGCGCGCCGCGAATGGCAGGGCGCGCAGGTCGACGTTTCATCGCTTGGCTGCCCGGTGGCAAGGACGGCGATGTTGCCCCCTTCGACGAACGACCACTTTCGCTTTTCTGGTGGCGGGAGACGGCGGTCGAAGCCGGTATTGGACGGGCGGCGTTTGGCCTTCGTCTCCTCGAGATCGACGTGTTGCGAACCTGGCCCGTGGCACGCCTCACAACCTACGTTGATCTCGAAGTACTCGGTCGCGTAGCGCTTCGACGCGCGATCGTAGTTCTTCTTCACCGCAGTCGAATGGCAATCGGCGCACGCGTAGTTCCAGTTGTAGCTCGGCCCGGTCCAATGCAGCGGATCGCCCGGCTCGATGTACTCGTCAGGTTGCAGGTGAAACCAACGTTGACCGCCCTCCCCGCTAGGACGCGTATCCCACGCAAACAGAAACGACTGCAAACGCCCAGGCTCCACCTCGACCAAGTACTGCTGCATCGGATCGACGCCGAACGTGTAGACCACGGGAAAGCGCGCGAGCTTGCCGTCCGCGCCCAGCGCCTCCACTGCAAACGCATCGTCGTCACGAATGAACCGCACCGTCTCCTTGTAGTACTTCGCCTTCACATCGTTGAAGTCGCCCAGCACGGTCTCCGGCGTCGCTTTCTGCATCGCCAGGTCATGATGCGACCCAACCCACCCCTGATGCTCGGCTTCATGACAAGAGGCGCACACGGGCGTTCCCACATACTCCGCGGGCCCCTGCACCGCCGGCGTCGCCAGAACCGGTTCAGGCTCTACGACGACATCCTCTGCCTTCTTGCTGCACGCCGATCCCACCACGGCGAGCACGACGGACAAACCCCAAGCCAACCCACTCCGCATAGCCCGCCCGGTCTAGCGCGTATCGGAAAAAGGGGACAGTCCCCTTTTTCTTTCGATTAGGCCTTTCAAAAAGGGGTCTGACCCCTTTTCCGCGGATAGTATCGGGGGATGGAGGTCACCAGGAGCAACGCAGTGCGGGTCGTGCGTTTCCTGGTGGGGCTGTTCTTTCGTCGGGTCGAGGTGAGCGGGGTTGAGCACGTGCCGGAGACCGGTGGTGGCATCCTGATCGCGTGGCATCCGAATGGGCTGGTTGATCCGGCGCTGATCATTAGCTGCTTTCCGCGACGCGTGGTGTTTGGGGCTCGGCATGGGCTGTTCAACTGGCCGTTGGTCGGGCGGCTCATGCGCGCGCTTGGCACGGTTCCCATCTTCCGCGCGTCAGATTTGAAGGGTGCCGACGACGAGACGCGGCGAAAGGGCAACCAGAAGAGCCTCGACGCGATGGCGCAGGCGGTGTGCGATGGCGGTTTCGCGGCGTTGTTTCCGGAGGGGGTCAGTCATGACGACCCGTTTCTTCAGGAGCTCAAGACGGGCGCCGCGCGGCTCTACTACCGTGCCAAGCAACTCTGTGACGAGAACGGGGTTCCGCCGGTGATCGTTCCGGTCGGCCTTCACTACGACAACAAGACCGCCTTCCGATCGGACGCTCTCGTCGAGTTCCATACGCCACTGGAGCTTCCACACGAGCTGCTGGCGCCGATCCCTGAAGACGATGACGAAGCGTTACGCACTCGAAGCAGCGAGCTGATGGACGTGCTCGAGCCCGTCCTGCAAGAGGTTACCCACGCAACCGAAAGCTGGGAGCTCAACCAGCTGATGAACCGGGTTCGGTCGCTCATGCGGGCGGAGCGAGCCAAGAGAGCCGGCGTCAATCTCAAAGCACCGAATATGGTCGAACGCACGTTGGGGATGGCGCGGGTCTGGAAGGCCTACTACGCGCGCTTGCAGACCGAACCCGATCGGGTTCAGGCGTTGCTCGATCGCGTATCGGCTTATGACCAAGCGCTCCTGGAGGTGAAGCTCGAGGACGACGACCTCGATAAGCCGCCGCCGATCGAGTCCAAGTGGCTGCCGATCATTCTGGCGGCCCAGGCGGCCGTCGTGTTCCTCGTGTTTCCCCCCATTCTCGTCTTGGGGTCGTTGATCAACGCCGGCCCCTACTTCCTGACCAACCTGATCTCGCGCCTCGCGTCGAAGCAGTACAAGGACACCGCGACGGTGAAGCTTCTCTCCGGACTCGTTCTGTTTCCGCTCGCGTGGTTGATCGCCGCCCTGCTCGTCGGCTTAGGCCAGATCGAACTGCACGAGTCGTTCGCGGGAATCCCTCGCGCACCATGGGCCGCCGGCATCACCACGTTCCTGATCGGCGCGTTCGGCGGCGCGTTGGCGTTGGTCTATTTGGAGCTGGTGAGGCGCACTTGGACGTCGATCAAGATCCGCGCGAAGCGCCAGTGGGGGTCGACGATCATTCGCCAGCTGTCCGCCGAACGGGCTGGGTTGTACGAGGCAATTGAAGAAATTCGAGAGGGGCTCGACTTGCCCGGCGATGTCCTTGCGGACGGCAGAGTCGGAACACGCGACTTCGCGCTCGATTCGGACGATATGCCCTAGCCACCCTGCCCCGTCCAGGGGATGTCCTCGACGCCTGCGATGTGATTGGCGTAGCGCGCCAGGACGAAAAGCAGATCGCTCAGGCGGTTGAGGTAACGGAAGAGCTCTGCGCGAATGGTTTCGTGTGCGCCGAGCTCGACGAGCGAGCGTTCGGCGCGTCTGCACACGCAGCGCGCGAGGTGGAAGCGGGCTGCGCCTTCGCTGCCGCCCGGCAGGACAAACGAGGTGAGCGCGGGTGGGCCTTCTTCGTACTTGTCGATCGCCCGTTCCAAGGCTTCAACTTGGGGCTCCGTGATGAGCGGCATCGCGCTCTTTTTTTTCCGATCCTCGGTCGAGCCGAGCTCTGCGCCGACTTCGAACAGGTCGTTTTGAATTTGATTGAGGAGCGCATCGAGGTCGGGGTCCGAAACCGCCACGCGCGCCCAACCGACCGCGCTGTTGAGCTCGTCGACCTCGCCGTACGCCTCGACGCGGAGCGAGGCTTTGGACACCCTCGCGCCGCCAAAGAGGCCTGTCTCGCCCGCGTCACCCGTCTTCGTGTAGATCTTCATGCGTCGGTTCCTCCGCTCGCGAACCGGTCGCCGACTGCGACCCCACGCCCAGTTGCAAACGCGCGCGCGTCTACTCGCTTCCGGCCGCTTTCCTGCAGCTCCTGAATCTCGAGTGTGCCCTCGGCGCACGCGACCAGAATGCCTTCCGGATCGAGCGCAATCACCTGGCCGGGAGTCGCACCTTCGGGATCGAGCGTTGACGCGATGGCGCGGTGCACTTTGATGCGCCGTTCTCCGAGAACCGTATGTGCGCCAGGCCAAGGATTCATACCGCGAATCTGATTATGCACCGCCTGCGCCGATTTGTTCCAGTCGATACGGCCATGCTCCTTGTTGAGGAGTGGCGCCATCGTGACTGCGCCCTCATCTTGCGGCTGGGGCGTCAGGTCGCCCGCGACGTACGGCGCGAGCTGGTCGCGCAGGAGCTCCGCGCCCATTTTTGAAAGCCGATCGCTGAGCGTCGCGGCATCGTCGTCCGGTGTAATGGGTGTCGACACGGTCGCAAGGATGTCACCCGAATCCATACCTTCATCGACTTGCATGAGGGTGACGCCCGTCTCCTCGTCTCCGTGGACGATCGACCACTGAATCGGCGCCGCCCCCCGCCAGCGCGGAAGTAGTGACGCATGAACATTGACGCAGCCGGTTCGCGGCGCGTCGAGCACCCCGCGTGGGAGAATCCGCCCGTAGGCCACGACCACCGCGACGTCCGCTTCTAGAGCTCGTAGCTTCGCCGCAAACTCGGCCGTTCGGACCTTCTTGGGCTGCCACACTTCGAGTCCGAGCTCGAGCGCGCGCTTCTTCACGGCAGGCGGACGCATCGAAAGCCCTCGCCCTGCTGGCCGGTCGGGCTGCGAGATCACGACGGCGATGTCGCTAATGTCGTGCAGCGCCTCGAGGCAAGGCACCGCAAAATCGGGGCTGCCGAAGAAAATCGTCCGCACGGGCTGTCACTGCGCGGCGTCGGCCGCGGCTCGCTTGCTCATCGCACGGTGCACCAACCGGCGCCGCAACACGCTCAGATGGTCGATCATCAGCTCGCCATTGAGGTGATCGTTTTCGTGCTGGATCGCGATCGCCAAGAGGCCTTCAGCCTCGAGCTCGAATGGGTTGCCGTCCTGGTCGAACGCTTTGACGGTGACCCGCTCCGCGCGGTCTATGTCTTCGCGAATGCCGGGAAACGAGAGGCAGCCCTCATTGAAGATGGTTTCGCCCTCGGCGGCGATGATCTCGGGATTGATGAAGACGCGAAGGTCGCTAGGCTCGTCCTCATCGGAGGCAACGTCCACGATGAACAGGCGCTTGGAAATCCCGAGCTGCGGGGCGGCCAACCCGACGCCCGGGGCCGCGTACATCGTCTCCGCCATGTCGTCTATCAAACGATGCAAGTCGGCATCGAACTCCTCGACCTCTTGGCCGGGCTCGCGAAGACGTTTGTCTGGGTAAAAGAGAATGGGGCGAATCAACGTGGAACCTCCGAGCGGCTAGCCGCTCAACACCTTGGAAAGCTTTGCTTTTTCTAGCGCTAGGCACCCTCCGCCGCAAGACCCGGGGCGTTTGACAGGCGCTCGTCGCTAGAACATGTTCTATTTTGCGAACCGACCCGTAACAAAGGAGCGCCGCGATGGCGGAGTGGGACCGTACAGTCGATTTACTCGTGATGGGAAGCGGCGCCGCCGGGATGGGAGCGGCCGTACGTGGGCACGACCTCGGATTGGACGTGCTCCTCGTCGAAAAGAGTGAGCTCTACGGCGGCAACTCGGCGATGTCGGGCGGCGTTTGCTGGGTGGCCAACAATCCTGGCATGGCAGGCGAAGGCATCGCCGATTCGGACGAAGATGGCTTCGAGTATCTGAAGCACATCACCAAGGGCGAGGTGCCAGACGATCGATTGTGGCTGTACATCCGGGAGAGCAAGCGCGTGCTCGCGTACTTGCATGACAAGACCCACGTCCGGTACGTCCCGCTCGCGAAGTACACCGACTACTATCCCGAAGCGCCGGGCGGACGTGCGGGCGGGCGCTCGATGGACCCGTTGCCATTCGACGGAGCAAAGCTGCGTGAGGACTTGATCCGGCTACGGCGGCCTCACCCGCAGTCACAGATTCTTGGAAAGTTCGGCATTACCGCGAAGGAAGCGCAGGCGGCGATCGGAGTCGGCTTCACGACGATGATGTTCATGGCGTGGCAGATGTTCTTGTACATGCTGCGCCACTTCAAGCGTAAGCGCTGGGGGCGGGACAC
>CALJYC010000164.1 GCA_937984275.1 uncultured bacterium
CTCGCCCAAGAGCCTGTCATGAAGATAGCGAACCGCATCGCGCACCTGGTCTGACGCATCCGACAGCTGCGTGCTTTGGTCGATGTTCGGGAACAGGAGGCGCTGGTTGGCTGGCTTCGAGAAGTCATACGGAACCGCGGAACACGCCACCTCGTAGGCCATGCGTTGCGCGAGGCTCGCCATGACGCCGTTCGGTTCGGTCACGCGCTTCGTCACCAAGTCCGAGTCGATGCCGCCGTAGAAGATACGGTACTGGTCGAGTAGGTAGTCCGTGCGATCAGGGCGCGACCGCCAGCGCACTCCGGTAGTCGCTTCGATCTTGCGGGTCAGATGCTCCGGCGTGAGCAGCCGCGACGTGCCGAAGGTGGAGAGCTCCATCTCCATCTCGCTGGTGAGCGGAGTCGCGTTCTTGGCGCGGAAGTAGGGGCTCAGAATGATCTCGCGGATCAACACTTTGAAGTTGTGCCGGCTGTCGATAAAGCGTCGCTGGATCGTTCGCAGAATCTGCTGCTGCACGTTGTATGCGTTCTCGATCGACGGATGGACGTCAGGATCGATCTCCGGGTCGACCTCGGGAAGCGGAGGAGGAGGGGGAGGAGGAGGCATCGTGACGGAGCCACCCACGCCGCCGGCACCTCCCATGCCAGGCGCACCGCCCGTGCCACCGATACCGCCGGTGCCAGGCGCGCCGCCCATGCCAGGCGCGCCGCCCATGCCGCCGATGCCGCCCGTGCCAGGCGCGCCACCCGTGCCGCCGACGGGTTCCATGGGGTCGCCCATGTCCGGCGCCATCGGCACCGTGATATCGAGGATCTCCTGACCGGTCAGCCCTTGGAACACCATCTTGAGCGTGGCCTGAGCGAATCTCGGGTTCTGGGCGAGCCGCTGCGCGAACCATTGCAGTGCTTGCCTCCGGCTGCCGTCAGGCAGCGCTTCCCCGTTGAAGCCAGGAGGCAGGATGTAATCCGGCCCAAACCAATCGCCTTCTCCACTGTACTCGCCGCTCTCGTTCCAGTTCATGTAGAGACCGGCGACGGGGTCCATCGTCGTGTGACAAACCGTGCAGTCCGGGTTGTTCAGCGTCGGGTTCTCCCCGAAGTCGTTGCTTGCGTCGACCGGCCGGCTACCGAACGCATTGATATCGATGTCGAGGAAGAACCAGTAGGTCATTCTCGAACGGTGCCGGTTGATGTTCGTGTCGCTCGTCGGGAAGCGATTGAGGAACATCGCCGAAGTCAGAATGCCGGCATGAGGGATGCCCGGAACGGAGACTTCTCTGAAGCTCTCCGGGTTCTCACCGATCCCTAGCGGGACGTCCGGGAGACCGATCAAGGACAGCTGCGAGTAGCCGTTGGCCATGGTGTAGTTCGCGGTCAGGATCTCCGTGAACGGACGCTCCTTGCGAATCACATGCGCGATCAACTCGAGTGGCTCTCGCGCGAGCGAGTCGTTGGTGACCTGCGCCTTGGCATCATCGTCCGGATACTTTCGCTCGAACCAACGGAGATTCGGCCACACCTCTTCGTCGAGAAGCTCGATCGCGTTTTCCCGGCCGAGGTATTTGTCCGTCAGGAAATGATCGTTGTAGAGCTCGATCATGCGGTCGTAGAACCGCGGGTCGCGCATCATCTCTGCGAGAGATGCTTCGAGCCCCATCTGACCGTGCTCGGCGGTGAATTGCACCTGCCGCTCCGTCGGAAGCTTACCGGTGAGCTCGAGGCTTGCTTTGCGCAACGTCTCGGTCCAAGTCAGGAGCTCGAGCTGGCCTTCGTAAGGGTTCTCAAACCCCTCCGACCGGGGACAGGCGTTCATGTCTTGGGTTGAGCAACCCCCAAAAAGCGTGGGCTCCTCCTTGCAGCCGGACACGGTGAGTGCCGACCCAAGCAGCAGGAGGACGAATCCAGCCTTTAGGTTGCCGTTGATGCACCAGTGACTCATCTGCACAACCGATAGCCTAACATGCGGAAAAGCACCCTGCAGGACTAATTTTTGAATGTATTACACTATCATACAGGTCAAAACTTAGCCCGTAGAGGCTTAATTTCTTCGTAATCGAACTTGCATTGTTTCTCTAGTCTGCGAAGATTAGAGAGGAAAGCACGGGTGAATTTTTCCTTTGGAGTGGTTCGTTCTGTCACTCATGCTTAGAGTCCAAGCGGAAATTTTTATTAGGAGTGATGGGGAAACATGTCTTACACACCGACGAATTTGGGGCGATTCTTGGTTCTCGTGACCCTCGGCTCGGCTCTCGCCGCATGCGGGGAGAGTGACACCGGGGAACCATTGAGCGCGAACTGGGTCTACTGCGACAATATCGAGGCGGCCGCGCCGTCCTGCGATCTACCGGGTTTCGCCGTCGGGGATGATGGGGCGCTTCGAGCGAAGCTAGAGGGCTGCACCTCGGGGAGCTGTCACGGTGGTGGTCCGGATTCGGCCACGACGTGGATGCTGGATCTCTCCGGGACGGTTGAGAACGGGCTCTCCGAGTTGAACCATTTCGCCGACGGCAGCCCTTTCTTTCTGGTCGACGACATCGATCCCGATTGCAGTCAAATGTTGGCTGAGGTCAGCACGCGGCCCGTTGGGGCGGTCCGCATGCCGGTCACGGGCGGGTTCTGGAGCACCGACGAGGTCGATTGCTTCCGCAAGTACCTTCACGACATCAACTGAGACGTTCCGGTCAGCCGCGTTCGGCGCGGCGGATGCCTAGGTTGACGATCTTCTGCAGCAAGGCTGGGTAGTCGATTCCGGCTGCCTTGGCTGCGCTCGCGAACTCTTCGCCCTCGCCGATGTCGGGATTCGGGTTGGCCTCCAGGAAGTAGAGCTCACCCGACTCGTGGAGGCGAAAGTCGATTCGCACGCAACCGTCGGTGCCGAGGCGCCGGCAAATGCGGCGCGATA
>CALJYC010000165.1 GCA_937984275.1 uncultured bacterium
GTGAACACGACGATGCGGGCAAGTCCCGGTCATGTTTGATGTTTTGTTGTGATTCCGGTGTCTTATGATGGCGTGCGAAAACCGGGTTTCCTGAACTCATAACCCGAAGGTCGTCGGTTCAAATCCGGCCCCCGCAACCAATGATGTTGGGCACTTAGTGATCGAGCTGAGTGCCCTTCTTTTTGCTCGGTGCCACGAGGGTGCCACAGCCGATCTGACCGTCGTGTAGTTCCTAATCGACGAGCGCTTCGCAGCCTGTTCCCTCGAGCAGGCCGTCTACGGCGGCTCGGTCGGAGCTCGAGAGATTGCTGTATTCGTCTCGCACCCACGCTAGGCATTTGCGCTGGTAGGGGAAAGGATTTTGCACCCACGTCGTGCCGTCGACTTCCGTTCGAACCTCGTCGTGCCCTTCGTCGAGCGCTCGTTCGTTGGCAAGCATGACCGGCACATAGGTGCGACCCATTTCGGCGAGCAGGGCAAGAAGGGTGTCGGGGATCGAATCTCGCTTGACCCAATCGTCTTCGGTGCATGCTGCGCCGGAGAGGTCTTCGGCGTGCTCGACCCATGCGAAGACGCGAGGTGCGTGCTCTAAGGCAAGCGCCATCGGCGTCGGATCGAATTGGGTGAGCTGCGTGAGTTGCCCGAATACCGCGAAGTCGGATGCGCCCGGTCGGGCACCCATCAGGAATGCGCTGCGTTGGAGGTGGGCGCTCAACAACTCCAAGAATCGAACGTAGCTCGACTCGATGAGCGCCTTGGTGGCGTCGTTGGAGCCAACCACGTGGAGGCGGCTCGTCTGCCGTTTCGTGAACATTCTGGTGAAATGCTCCGCCGCCTCGGGTGCAAGCTGAGTGTCTAGGGCCAAGGGCAGAATCTTGCCTGCCTTTTCGATGTCTCCCGCATGGTGCCAGCGGAAATGCATCACCGACTTGGTCAGCCACTCGTCAGCATACTCTTCGAGGAGGTAGTCGATGAAGGCCAACACGGGATCGCTTGGAAGCACGCTTCTTCCGGCGTGCTCGCGCTCGAGTCGGCGAATGATAAACGTCGAGTCGACCGCGGCTTGGAGTGCACCGGTCTCATCGGGCCAATAGAACGTGGGGGCGAGGCCGACGTTTGCCGCTCCGAGCCCATCGCGTCGGAAGGCGGGCATGCTCATCGACGCCCCCATGCCAGCCGCCGCGGGTACACCGATTAGAAACTCGTATGGAATGCGCCGGAACCGAAGTAGCGCGAGCATCTTTCGTGTGTAGGGGGAGTTCGGGACTCCCTGCAAGAGGACTAGTGACGTCATGAT
The DNA here is from genome assembly GCA_937984275.1 of uncultured bacterium. Lineage (GTDB taxonomy): Bacteria > Myxococcota_A > Polyangia > Polyangiales > Houyiibacteriaceae > SG8-38. The sequence goes on from CALJYC010000165.1 coordinate 1,298, forward strand.
AGGGATCACTCCACGGGTACGGTCACGCTCGTGCCGTCGATGGCAACCACTAGCTCGCCCCCATAGATCGCCGAGATCGGCGCGCGAAACCAGAACGACGAGATCAGGGTGAGCGAGACGATGAGCGCAAAGCGCTTGGTGGCTGAGTTTCCTGCCGAATGGGTTTTCATCTCTCCTCCTCGCGGCTTGCCTTCTTACACTATTGACAGTACAAACGCCAATACCATGAGGACTGGGAGCGGATTCTGATGCCGACGGCGCGCCCTGACTTCGCCACCGAGATGGTGGGCGCACAGGAGCTCCACATGGAGATTCTGGATCCGACGACCCGAAACGTCTGGCAGTCGCTCGGGCCCGTGACCCGCGCGGAGTACGACGCGTTCCCGCTGGAGGCTGTGAGCGTCACTGGAGGAGAGCGCATGAGTCCAGCCAAGAGTTTGTACCGGCATTGGGTTGCCGGGTTACTGATCGCCAGTTTCGTTGGTTGCGGCGGCGGTGATTCAACCGAGCGAACGGTCCGTGCGGACGAGATCCCCGTAGCCCACACGCCGCCGGGTTGCTACGGCGACGTCATGCCACCTCCGGTGCTCGCCAGTTGCACCGAGCCCCTCGTCGAGGAGGCTCCGGACCTCCGAGGCATGTGGCGCGCCGTGTCGATAGAAAGCGATGGCATGGAGTCGCCGGACCATCCGGCGCTCGGCTCCTTGCAACGCATCGAGCAATGCGGCGACCGGGTTGTGATCACGGGCGGGGGCGTCGTTCACGACATGCGCGCCGACGGCACCGAAGAGAACGGCGTCAACGACGTGGCGGAGTTCGACTGCGCGACCCCAATCACGGTCGTCGCCACCTTCGAGAACGGTGTCCACGTACTACGCCCGGTTGGCCTGCCGACCGAAGTCACGCGACGCCGGGACGGCGACGATCTGATATGGGAGTACATCGGCTTCACCGCGCGGCTGCAGCTCGTCGGCCCCCCGGAGCTCGACCCCGAGGATCTCTGAAATAACGGATTTCTCACCGACGTTCCTCGGGACCCGCATCCCGGTACTTCCCGGCGCCGCCCAAGAACGGAAAGACCAAGGGAACACTGTCGCCAGGGACGTTGAGGTCCGGCTGATTGAAGAGCGGCGCGACGCGAACGCATACCGATTGTTGCTCGAGCGTGGCTCATGCAAGGGGAGTGAATGGCCCGCGCACCTGCCGCATGGCGAGACCGCTTGCGTTTCCACACTATTGACAGTAAGAACGCCAATACTATGAGGGCTGGGAGCGGATTCTGATGCAGACGGCGCGCCCCGACTTCGCCACCGAGATGGTCGGCGCACAGGAGCTCCACATGGAGATCCTGGAGCCCACGAGCCGAAACGTCTGGCAGTCGCTCGAGCCTGTCACCCGGGCCGAGTACGACGCGTTCCGGCTGGAGGCGGGCTTCGTGAAGGTCGGCATCGGCCGCGGCGCCATGGACGAGCACTGGTTCGACCGCTCGCCCGGCGCGAACGCATCCGGCCCGATGGAGGTGCGCAAGTTCGGTGGCCGCGAGTTTGGCCTCTGCGCCCGTCCCGCGTCGGCGCCAGAGCTCCTCTTCGGTCCCGATGGACCGCGCCGACTTCTGGTCGAAAAGCACCACGTGATGCGCTTCACCGCCGGACGCGCGATCCCGGTGCTGGTCCTGCCCGAAGGCACCGAATACGTGCACGTGATTGACGGCGGAACCGGCGAGCCGGCACTCCAGTTGCCCGAAGGCTGGCGTCTGCGCCAGGTCTCTCTCGACAAGGACTGGATCGTACGCCTACCCCATCCGGCGACGGTCTTCTTCTTCCCGAGGGGAGACAGCTTCCAGGGACCGATCCCGGCCAATCCCGACCGCAGCTTCTAAAATGCGAGCCTTAGCGAAAAGCCTTGCGGTCCCACGCTCAGGTCGAGGTCAAGCCGATCGTCGGGACCCGTATCGTAGTACTTCCCGGAGCAGGCCATGCCTCGGTACTCTTCCCAGGCGGGGCGTGCGTTTTTGGGGGCGGTGAGTACTGCGGCGGTCGAGATGACGGGCGGGAGAATGAACATCAGTGCGGTGACCTCGGGGCTCGAGCCTGTCCACCTGACCGCCTTGACCGTGCCGCCAACCACGGCGTACACGGTGCTGAAGAGGACGGTGCCCGGCCCGCCGTTGAACGTCTCGATCTTGGCGCTCTGCTCCAGCTTTTGGGTCGCATAAAGCAGCTTTGCCCGGCGTTGCGCCTCGGTTTCGTCCGGCATTCGTCGAATACGCTTGAGGCCCCATGCTCCCGGCATCGGCGTGAGCAACAGGCGCGCCGACGCGAAATACCCACCTGCGGCAATGTAAGCCGAGGCAAACTTATCCGGCGTTCGGCCCTCGCGCGCGGCGATGATCGCGGTCGTCGTGACGGCCGTGGCGAGGGCCGCCGTGCCGACCGACCACCCTATGCGCCAGCCCATCGCCTTATTCTTGCCCTTGGCGAACGTCTTTTCGATCTTGTCGATACGATAGCGGACCTCGTCGTCGCTTAGATCTTCGATGCAATGGTACGCATCCTGCGCGTGAGCGGCGTTTCCGCTGACCGCGGCGAGGACGCAGGCTACGGCGAGGTAGCGAAGCAGCCTAGTGGCTACGGGTGGTCGTACGGCGTCGCGCATTCACTCGCCCCACCGGTATGAGAAGTCCCACATCAGGAAGTTGCCGTACGCTTCGTACGGTCCCGGGCCGCCGCAATTCGAGCATTCCGTGAGGAACCGCGTCTGATAATCGGCACCAAGATCCTCTTCGGTGATCGTGGTTCCCGACCAGGCGTAGGCATACGCCACGTTCATCTGCCACGGGCCGTGATTGTATCCTGTGCCAAACGTCACCGCGTAGGCCGGCGCGGGCGGCGAACCTCCCGGGGTCGGATATCGTCGGCTCGTACTGCGGTTGTTGTAGGCGAAGCCCAGGCGGACCGGCAACCGGTTGTCGAAGAACCGGTATTCAATGCCGACCCGCACGTAGTAGTGGTCTTTCCAGTCCAAAGTGTTGGTCACCTGATCCTGGCCGAGCGCTTCGAGGAGCGGGGGCACGGGCTGGGGCCGCAGCAGGATGGCTTGGTTTTGTGAGTTGAAGAGCCATTCGAAGTCGCCAACGAAGGAGAAGTCGCCAAAGTCCAACCGAATCCCCCCACCAAGACGCGTCGGAAGCGTGAGCGTCGCGCTTATCGAGTCGAGCGCCTCGCCGACGAGCTCTCCTCCGTCGCCGTCGACGTTGACGTCGATCTTGTGTCGATATGCGAAACCAACCGTCAGATGTTTGGTGGGTTCGGTCCACTGGAAGCCCACTCGAAAGCCCGTGAAGTCCCCTCCCTGGGCCCTAATCGAGACATCTGGAAACGCTTCGCGGCTTCGTGTGAGCCGTGCAAACGTCATGCGATAGCTCGCGCCGATTCGAAGGCCGATGGAATCGACGTTGATCGCCAAGCCGACCCCCGTTTCGAGAAAGAAGATCTCGGTCTCGTCCTTCGTCGTCGTTGGGTCGTCCGGATCGACCTTGTACTCGAACTGGACGGCGGATCCTCCGGAAGGGAAGACAGCCGCACCAACGGTTAGGTAGTCGTTGATGCGACCGGTGCCGCCCAAGAACGGAAAGATCAAGGGAACACTGTCGCCAGGGACGTTGAGGTCGGGCTGATTGAAGAGCGGCGTGGCTCGTCCGCCACCCCACACGTTGGTAAGCGACACGTCGAGGGCGCCCTTGGGGACATTCCCGAGACCAGCAGGATTGAAGATCAACGCGCGGGTGTCGTCAGTGTATGCAATCGCCGCGCCTCCCATCGCGCTCTGCTTGGCACCGTGCATGAGAATAAGGTCGAACCCCGCGGCCTTCGCCGGTGCGGGCGCCAACACGATCGACACGAGCAAGAGCAGAGATTTCCCGCTCTTGAGGGTCGGTACGGCGCTGTCAGCTATCACAATATTGGCAGACATACTGCCGAAATATCAATTTTTCAAGACCAATTGCTGCAGCGGCACGAGTCGGTCGCGACGCGAACGTATACCGATGATTGCTCGAGTGTGGTCCATGCAAAGGGAGCGAACGGCCCGCGCACCTGCCGCAGGGCGAGACCGCTTGCGTTTCTACACTATTGGCAGTACTACCGCCAATACAATGCCGCCGAAGCAACTTGAATTTCCTTTTGTCGTGGCCTGTCTGGTCTCGATGACGGCCTGTGGCAGCACCGAAGGAGCCACGGAAATGTCGGCACCCGGATTCGAGGATTCAGCCCTCGACGTGTACGAAATCGAGGTGCTCCCCGATTCCAGCGCGCTTCAGAGCGTAACCGGCCGACCCGACGAGCGATTCGTGATGGTGAACATGCTCGTGTTCAAGGACATGGCGGAGGGGGAGGGCTTCGAGGGGCTCACGGGGCGCGAAGCATACCAGCTGTACTTAGAAGGCCTGCGGGACGCCCAGATGGCGATCGACTCGCGTCTCATATGGGCCGGCTCTGTGCAAGCGCAGGTCGTGGGGAGCAGCGACCCGATCTTCCAGTCGATGGCGCTGCTCGAGTATGCAAGCCCGACCGCCTTCCTCGGCTTCGCGACTCAACCGGGGGACAATCCCGAAGCCCGGTCGGCTGGGCTAGAAGGCCAGTGGCTCGTTCCTTCGACGACGCTCAGCGAGGGCGGCGCAGGGTCCGAGTCGACGGGTAGCGCGCCCGAGGAGCTGCCCGACATCGATACCCTCGTCGAGGCAACCGGATTTTCGGAGGAACAGATCGAGCGAGTACTCGATGGCCCGGAGGACGAACCGGTGTTCATCGTCGAGCTCCTTCGATTCACCGATGGCGATCGCTCCACCTATGCCGAATATGAGGCGGGGATCGCCCCCGTCCTGCAAGAGCAAGGCGCGCGGTTCGTCTGGCGCGGCTCATACGACGGCTTCGTACTCGGGGCCGCAGAGCCCAGCTTCGACGAACAAACGGTGACGGAGTATCCGAACCGGGCTGCCTACCTTCTGACGCTGAGCGATCCACGCGTGGCCGCGGTTTCCTCGTTCCGCGCCGATGGGCTCGCGACGCACTGGATTTACACGGCAGGCGAGGAGGAGATCGACCTTGGCTTCTAGCCCGAGTGTGCTCTCACGCGCAGGAGAACGGGAAGGGAAGGAGAACCTCATGACGAAGATTGCTGCAATCGTTTTGCTCATTGCGCTCGTCGCAATCGGCACTTACCTCGTTCTTCCCGTGCTCGTCAGAGTCCTCGGGCTCCACCCAGACTATGAGGGCCCGCGGTTCAAAGCCACGGGAAAGCGGGCACTGATCATCACTACCAGTCAGCCCACGCTCGGCCCCGGTGGGAAGAAAACGGGCGTGTTCGGCTCGGAGCTGACGGCGCCGTACTACGAGTTCCAGGACGCTGGCATGGAGGTCGATGTGGCCAGCATCCGAGGTGGGAAGATTCCCATCGATCCGCAATCCTTCCTCTGGCTCATCGCGAACGACGCGGATCGGCGATACCTTAAAGACCCGACGTTTCAGAACAAGGTCGAACAATCGAAGTCGATCGACGAGCTTCGCCCCGAGAACTACGACATCGTGTTTCTCGCCGGAGGCTGGGGCGCCGCGTACGACCTGGGCACATCGGAGAGCCTCGGTGCCTTCATCACGAAGGCCTGGGCCGACGGAAAAGTCGTCGGTGGCGTATGCCATGGGCCACTCGGCCTCCTCCAGGCAAAGGACGAGACCGGGCAACCGCTGGTCGCCGGGCGAAAATTGACAGCGGTTACCGACAAGCAGGTCAAGGAGCTCGGCATCACTGAGACGCCGCAACACCCAGAGCGTGAGCTGCGAGCAGCGGGCGCCAACTTCGATTCGGAAACCAAGTTTCGGGACATGTTTGCCAACCACGTGGTCGTGGACGGCCGGCTCGTGACCGGCCAGAACCAAAACGCCGGGTCGCAAGTCGCACAAGAGATGATGCGCGTTGCCGGCGCAACGCCGGTCGCTGAGTGAGAGGAGGGCGCATCATGCGTTGGATATTGGCTGTAGTCTTGCTCTTGGCCGTCGGTTTTTTCGTGGGGCAGCGCGTGCCTTTCGTCCAGAACCGGGTGATGGACAAGGCGATCGCGGTGCAATTGACCAACCGCGGTCACGAGCTTCTAGAACAAGACGCGCTCCGCGCGCTGCTTTGTGGCACGGCATCTCCGTTGCCGCATCCGACGCGCGCCAAAGCCTGTGTCGCGGTGTATGCAGGCGGCAAGTTCTGGATTGTGGACACGGGCCCGGGCTCTTGGAACCGCCTTGCACTGACGGGCATCGACGCATCGCGCATCGGGGGCATCTTCCTCACGCACTTTCACTCGGACCACATCGGCGACTTGGGCGAGTTCAACCTGCAGACCTGGGCCGGCGGTCGCCCGAAGCCCTTGCGCGTCTTCGGCCCGACGGGCGTCGAGCGTGTCGTGAATGGCTTTCAAGAGGCCTATGCGTTGGACACTGGGTACCGGACCGCGCATCACAGCCCCGAATTCATGCCTCCTGACAAAGCCGAGATGCTGCCGGTCGTGATGGAAGACATGCAGGACGGCGAACAAACGGTGGTCCTCGAAGAAGACGGCCTTCGCGTTCTTGCGTTCAACGTCGATCATTCCCCCGTGAAGCCCGCCGTCGGCTATCGCTTCGAGTATCTCGGTCGATCCGTCGTCATCAGCGGCGACACCGCCAAGTCATCCTCGCTCGAGGCGGCTGCGAAGGGGGCTGACGTGCTGATTCACGAGGCGCAGGCCAACCACATCATCTCGCGAATCGGCGACCTCGCACGGCAGAACGAACGCCCGCGAGCGGCCACCATCATGAAAGACATCGTCAGCTATCACACGACTCCGGAGCAAGCTGCACAAAGCGCGAACGAAGCCGGTGTCGAGCTGCTCGTGATGTACCATTTGATCCCACCGCCGCCCATCAAGATGATGGAGCGCGTCTTTGCGCGGGGCGTTGACGAGATTCGCGACGATGGTTGGCTGCTTGCGGACGACGGCCTGCTGATTACACTCCCGGCGGACTCGGACGAAATCGAGATATCGTCTCGCTGAGGACCGCACGACGAGGGGGCGTGGTGCGAATCACCGGATCCTGTGGCACAGTAACTGTCAAATGTTGACTGCCGAAAAGAAGAAATCGCCACCCGCGACCGATGGGCGCGTCCGGCGCAGCGAGCGGAGCAGGGCTGCCATCGTCCAGGCTCTGTTCGAGCTGATCGGCGAGGGGGTCCTCTTGCCCACGGCGGACGAAGTCGCCGACCGTGCCGCCATCGGCATTCGAACCGTCTTTCGGCAGTTCAAAGACATGGATACGCTCTACGGAGCCCTCGACGTTCTGCTTTACGAGCGGTTCGAGCCGTTCTTCCTTGCGCCCGTGCCCGAGGGTTCCATCGAGGAGCGAATCGATGAGTTCGTCGCCCGCCGCGCCAAGGCCTACGAAGGGATTGCCCCTTACAAACGAGCGGCCAACGTCAAGCGTGCGCGTTCGGAGTTCCTACAGGAGCGTCACGAAGCGGTCGTGTCTAGGATGAGCAAGGACCTTCGTCGCTGGTTCCCCGAGCTGAAGCGCATGGACGCGCCTGCGGTGCACGCCCTCGAGCTCGTGACGTCGTTCGAGGCCTGGGATCGACTCCGCGTCGATCAACGCCTCGGTAAGCAGCGGGCGGCCGAGGCGATGAAGCGGGCGATGTCTGCGCTTCTGGGCGCTCGCGGCTGACGTCGCGCTGGCTCACTTCAACTTGCGGTAAACGGCGTCGGGAATGACCTTGAAGAAGGGCTTGACGTACTTCCACGGGAAGGCAGGGACCACACCGACGGCCGCTCCCCTCTCGATGATGTTCGCGATCTCCGTAGCAGCCTTCTCGGCCGATACGGCGAAGGGGTACTTCCCGATGTCCTCCATGATCTCGGTCTCGACGAACCCCGGTAGGATGGTGGTCACTCCGATTCCCTTCCGTGAGAGCTCCATGCGGGCGATGTCGAGGTACATGGAAAGCGCGGCCTTGCTGGCGCAGTAGGCCGCCTGCTTGGGAATGGCGTTCTCCGCCGCCAGCGACGAGATGCCGACGAGCTGACCCCGGCCCCGACTCAGGAAGTAGGCGCTCGCGGCCTGGATGGTGGCAACGGCGCCGAGCACGTTCGTCTGGAGAATCTGGAGCTCGTCCGCGAGCTCATCTCGGCCTACGCGGGTGAACCGGTTGACGCCCGCATTCACCACGACGATGTCGGCGCCTCCCATCCGCGTGAAGAGATCGGCTAGGCAGGCCTTCACCGTGTCGACCTGGTCGACATCGAGCTCGGCGAGCTCGACCTTCACCCCCGGGTGCGTTGCGTGGAGAGCGTCGCGGAGCTCCTCGAGCCGGGCGATTCGCCTAGACGCCAGGCCGAGCGCGTAGCCGCGCGCCGCGAGCTCGAACGCCAGCGCTTTTCCGATGCCGGACGAGGCGCCGGTGATCACTGCTGAGTGGGGATGGGTCAAGGGATCACTCGACGCCATGTTTTCGACTTGCGAAGCGTAGGTGCCGACAGTATGCCTGTCAATACCCGTCGTGCTGCTGCGCATGAGGAGCCTTCGATGACCGCCGCCGTCCCGTACCGTTTCCTCGCATTCGACCTTTCGTATTTCTCAGCGAAAGTCCGCCCCGCTCTCCGATATAAACGGCTTTGGTACGAAGAGATTCCAGCCGATCCCACTGTCGTCTACCAGCGCACGGGAATGAACTTCATTCCCATCATCATCACGCCGCAAGACGACACCTGGCAGGACTCTACGGACATCTACGCACACCTCGAAAAGCGCTATCCGGACCCGCCGCTCTTTCCGACCACACCCGTGCAACGGGTCGCGTCACATCTCATCGAGCTCTACGTCGACGATTTCGCGTTGCTCTCGGCAATGTATACGCGTTGGGGAACTGATGAACGCGAGCACTACGCACGGGCGTTGTTCGAGGCGACGTTCGGGGCCCAGATGGGCAAGCTCTTTGCCGACACGATGATGTCGCGACGGGACTCGCTCGGCATCGCCGCCGCCAACGGACCCGCGATCGAGGCACACACCCAGGACCTCTTGGCGGCGCTCTCCAAGCACTTCTCCGAGCATCGCTACCTGTTGGGCAATCGTATGTCGTTTGCTGACTGCGCACTGATGGGGCCGCTCTACGGTCACCTCTACACCGATCTGATCTCGCGAAAGCTCTTGCTCGACACTGCGCTTCCCGTCGTGAGCTGGATTCAGCGCTGTAACTTCCCTGACTCAGTCCGGCACAAGAATTGGTTTGCTGACGATTCGCTTTCGCCATCATTGCTCGAAGTGCTCGCAACGATGGGGCGCGATGCCGCGCCGGTGATCCTCGACATGGTCCGTGTCGTGGAACGATGGGCCGACGACCGGCCTCCTGACAAAGCCAATGCGCCCCATCGACTTACAGTTGAAACCATTACACTGCGGGGCACGCCGATCCCACGGATGGTGCTCCCATACACATTGTGGTCGCTTCAGCAGGTGCTTGATGTTTATCGCGGTTTCGATGACGACGAGCGTGCCCGTGTCGATGACGCTATCGAGGGGACCGGCTGGGCCGAAGTGCTTGCCTACGTGCCGCGCCATCGCCTGCGAAAAGAGAACTTCAAGCTGGTGTTTGAGGACCGATGATCAACCGTCAACCCCCAACGGATCGTCCCTAGATGCCCACAATCGAAGTGGAGGAGACGGTTGACGTCGCGCGCGATGCCCTGTTCGCAATCTTGACGGACCACGAGGGCTACGGCCGTTTTCCCGGGGTGGCCAAGTCCGAGCTTCTTCGCGCTGGCGAAGGCGAGCGCAACGGGCTCGGCGCCCTGCGTCGCGTTCATCTGGGTGGCCCGATCGTGTTGGATGAAGAGATCGTCGCTTTCGAAGCGCCGTGCGCTTATGAATACCTCATTAGGCGATCGAGACCGCTTCCCATCCGGCATACGCTCGGGCGCGTCGAGCTCGCAGCTCTCGATGCAAATCGGACCAGAGTGCTGTGGCGGTCTACGTTCGGGTTTCCAATTCCCCTCATTGGGAAGGCGATTGGCAAGCGTGCCGCGGCACAGATGGCGCGGGGATTTAGAGCGACCATTCGCAAAGCGGCTAGGCTCGCGGCCGAGCAAGCCGCCTAGTGCGTGAAGTCACGATGTAGCGATCAGCGCTTCAAGAACTCGATCAGGTTGGGCACGATCTCTTCGGGTGCGTCTTCCTGCAAGAAGTGCCCAGCACGGTCGAGCCACAGAATCGGTGCATCGGGAAAATCGGGCTTCCATTTCATTTCGTAGTACTTCGGGCGAAAGACGATGTCGTGTTTTCCCCAAGCGAACGCAACGGGTCGGTCCTTGAAGACCATCAACCCATCGTGAACTTCACGGAGGTACTGCGACACCGGGTGGTCCGGCCCGTCGGGGATCTGCCGGGGGAATTCGAGCACTGCGGTGCGGCTCTTGTAAGTTGGATGCGGCGCGAGGTACGCCTCCTTCAGCTGCGGGGTCAGGCGGTCTTTCCGAAGTGCTTTGAATAACCCAAACCTCACGAAAAGGTGCGCGCCTTTGATGGCGAGCTCGCCCACGATGGGCGCACGCATGCGGGTGAGGACTTTTGGAAGCTTGGTCCCAGGGTCGGCGGGGTGTGCGCCGGTATTCATGATGTAGAGGCTGCGCACGTTTCGAGGGCGCTTCGCGGGCCACGAGAGGCCGATCGGGCCGCCCCAGTCTTGGCAAACGACGGTGGCGTCTTCGAGGCCGAGCGAATCCATCAGGGCAACGAAGCGCGCGGCGTGCTTGGGTATCGTGTACACGGAACGACGATCGGGCTTGTCGGAGCGGCCCATTCCGAGATGGTCGGGAACGACGACGCGATATCCTGCATCGACGACGGGGCCTACGAAGTTGCGGTACAAATAACCCCACGACGGATTTCCATGGACCATGACGACCGGTCGGGCATCGCGAGGCCCCTCGTCGATGTAGTGCATCCGCCCATCCGGGGTCTCGAAGTACTTGGGCTCGTAAGGCCAGCTGCCGCCAAAGGTCCAATCGGTCGTCGTTCGCATCGATCCTCCAGGCCTAAATTCGCCCCGTCGCGCTCTGAGCTTGCCAGAAATAACTTCTGACAGTATGTCTGTCAATACAGAGCTCGGACAGGAGAACCAATCTGATGAATGTCGTGCACTATCTGGTCAAGAAGGACGATTTCAGCGTTCGCAGGTGGAGCGAATCACCACTGCCGGAGGAAATCGCCGAAGGCGAAATCCTACTACGAATCGATAAGTTCGCCTTCACGGCCAACAACCTGAGCTACGCCACCGCCGGCGAGGGGATCGGCTACTGGAGGCTCTTTCCAACCGAGGAGGGCTGGGGGCGCATTCCCGTCTGGGGTTTTGCAGACGTCGTGGCCTCGAGGTGTGACGAGGTACCCGTGGGCGAACGCGTCTACGGGTTCTTCCCCATGTCCTCGCACCTGGTCATGAAACCCTCGGCCATCAAGTCAGAACGATTCATGGATCTGGCTGAATCGCGGCAAAGCCTGCCTCCCCTCTACAACGTCTACGAGCGGCTGAGCTCTGAGACCTGTGAGTACAAAGAGCTCGAGGACGAGCAAATGCTTTTCTTTCCGCTCTTCGCGACCTCCTTCATCGTCCACGACTTCTTACTGGATAACGAAAACTTTGGCGCAGACAACGTCATCATTTCCAGCGCGTCTAGTAAGACGGCGCTGGGGACAGCTGGTCTGATCCAAAAAGATCCCCGCCTCGATGTCCGGGTGATCGCCCTCACCTCGCTCAAGAACAAAAAGTTCTGTGAATCCTTGGGTTACTACGATGAGGTCTTCGCCTATGACGAGATCGAAAGCCTGCCCGAGAATCTAGACTCAGTTTTTTTGGACTACACCGGTGATCCCAAAATCATGGATCGCATCGCCGCTCGACTGGGCGAGCATGTGAAGCATGGGACTGTTGTGGGATTCACTCACTCCGCGGCACCCGGGGCCATCAAGCGCAACTCGGCCGGCTACGAATTGTTCTTCGCGCCCGTTCGGTTCGCGAAAAGGTTTCAGGACTGGGGCGCGGAGGGGCTGAGAACCAGAATCTACGAGGCTTGGTTTTCCCTCGTCCAGGATGCCAAGGCTTGGGGTGACGTACGTCGCGTGCGGGGGAAGTCCGAGGTGGACGCCGTTTTTGAAGACGCCTTGCGGGGCAATTTCAAGCCGACGACTCTCTATTCTCTGAGCGTGGCTTAGTTCGGCCCTGGTTCCGCCAACCCGATCAATCTCCATGAACCAAGAAAGCAAGTGCAAGCTATGAAAGTCGTCAACGAGCTCCTCCCCTCAACTCCCGAGCAGATTCAAGCCATGCAGGAACCCGGACCGGACGGCCCCATCTACATGGTCAATCTCCTCAAGTTCAGGGACAAGGCCGAGTACGAGGATGGCCGCGAAACCGATCTCAGCGGCCGTGCCGCATACCACCTCTACGGCCGCGGGGTCGCGCAGTTGCTCCCCAAGTATGGCGGCAAGGTGGTTTTCCTGGGCAACGTCACCGGTCTTCAGATTGGGAAGGTCGAGGAGCTCTGGGACGAGGTAGCGATCGCCATGTATCCAGACCGGGCTGCACTTCTCGCGATGTCGACCTCGAAAGAGTGGCGGGAGCTCTCGGTTCACCGGGCGGCCGGTTTGGTGGGCCAGCTCAACATCGAAACCGTCGGTCCGGCAGCGGCGCTCGCCCAGCGGTAACGGCTCGGGCTAAGGCTTGTACCAAATCGGCGAAGACCAGGCGCGCTCTTGGATCGAGCGTTGGGCTTCGATTGTAGGATGGCAACACGCTGCGAAGTCCTCGGGAACGTTGTCGATGTCGCTGCAATCCACACCGAGCTCGTTGCACAGCAAAGTGCTCCATCGACACACGGGGTTTTCGAGGATTCGAGCGTAGTAAAAGGCGCGCTGCGCAGGATCGAACTCCGGGTCGGTCCAGACGGTGCAAAGGGTCGCGTAGCCCTCGCCCGAGGTGGCGCATGTGTTGAGGTTGACGCTGGCAGGCCGATCGCCGCCCGCGACATCGAACACCTTTTCCTGCGCCTCGCCGTTGTCGTCGACCCATCCCTTCACGACTTGAATGCGCTCTAGCGGCGTCCCCGGCGCGCCTTCGGAGCCTGGATCCTGGAGTGCGGAAATGAAGAACTTCGGGCTCGGGCTCTCACCCTCCGGAAGCGCCGGCAGCGTCCCGCCCATGGGCACGCCGTTCTGGTCCGCAACCTCGATCAAGTTCTGCATGTCGCACGCATCGGTCGGGATGTCCCAACCGCCGAACAAGCGGAGCACGGGTCGCGTTCCACTCGTCGCGTACACCTCGCGTCGTCGAAGCGCGTCGAAGATCGCATCGCGCGTGTTCTCTTCGGCCCAGACGAAGGCGAGCCCGCCCCCGTTCGACTCGATCCCGCTCGCCGGCAAGAACGCAAGCAAGCGGCGCGGCTCCCAGTCGAGCGCACCGATGTGGCCGGTGTTGCGATAGTCTTTTTCGTTGGTCTTTCCAGAGTCGGCGTTGTGCCCATCGGTCGCGCCGATCATGCCGAACTGAAAGGGGTTCACGCCAATCGACTGTTCTTGCACGAGCCCCTCCTTGAGTCCGTTGCGAACGTACGAAAGTGGCGGGATGTCCGGGTCGGGTACGGGCGGGCCGATATTCGACGTCTTGTCGTAGCTTTCGAAGCCGCATTGTTCGTCGCTGCTGAGGATGCCCGGTTTGCACTCCGAAGAGCCCTTGTGCTGGAAGACCTCGACGATCGGCTCCATCCGCGCGCGAAATTCGGCGTCCTCCGCGGAGAGAGGCGACCCGTCCTCGTTGACCGGATTGAACATCAAGCCTTGGCTGAAGTTCGAGTTGTGCGGAATTGCGAGCACGTCGCAGGTGGGCAGGCCCTCGAAGCAGTCGGAGCGCAGTCGGTCCCACAAGCCCTGCGCCGTAGGTACGGCGTCGAAGGACACCACGCTGGACGGCACCGTTTCGTTTCGAAAAATCACGTTGCGATGAATGTTGCGTCCCTCAGGGTTGCCGCTCCACTCGTACCCGATGAAGGTGGTGAACTCGCACTGACGGTTGGCTTCGTTCGCCTGCTCCTGAATCTTCGTCCACACGCTCGCCGTCTCTTCGGAGCAATCCTTGCCAAGCAGTGGGTCGCAGATCGGGGGAAGGCGCGGAGGGGTCATGTTAGCCAGTGCCAGAATCTGGAGGAAGATCGGCGGAAGCTGCCCTACCGGCCGGTTCATCGTCGCATCTTGCGCCATGGCAATTTGCTGCCGCCACTCTTCGCAGAATTCGGTGTCGTAGCCATCAGCACCGGGCGTGGTGCACACGACGCTTTCCGCGAGGAGCTCGGCGTGCTCGGTCACTGCCGCGAAGTCGAGCGGGCGCCGAAGCTGCGTCGTGCGGCGAGCGGAGGCGGGCTCGAAGGGCGGAATCTCGAGCGCTTCACCACGCGCGAAGCGATACGCATCGCGTGGCTCGGAAATTACGCCCGCGAACTCGGCGTCGAACGAGAGGCTGGAGTGAACGTGCAGCTCGCCAACGTAGAGGTTTCGGAGTGGATTGCGGTCGGGGCAGGGGTCCGACGGCACGACGCACTCGGGACCTTGGCAGGTGCCCGAGCTCGATGAGTTTTCGCAGCCGAGCAACGAGGCCGAAAGGACCAGTTCCATCACGAAGCTCGCACGGCGGATAAAGGAAGAATTCGTCATGGTAGCCCTCCAAATCGGGCAACGCCCCGGCCAGCACCGGACCCAATATCAGTATTGGCACACAAAATGTCAATAGTGGTCAGACGAGACGACCGTTCGAGAGCCCTCGAGCATGGACGAGAAGCAGCGTATTGCAGGCGATTACCAATCCCATACGAATCCGGTGACACGAGGGTGCCTTAACGATCTGAAATCGAATGATACGAAGTGACGACCCGTGAACATGGCGAAGCGACTAACGTCTGGCCTTCGTTGAGGTTTTCTAACGATTTCGCTTGTTTGTGTTGGCTCTCGGAAACCGGGTTCTCGAGCTCATAACCCGAAGGTCGTCAGTTCAAATCTGGCCCCCGCAACCAACATGAGAACGCGCACTTAGACATCATCGTCGAGTGCGCGTCTTTGTGTCTGTGGCCACGATTGTGGCCAATGAGGACTCAAGGATTCTGCTCATCGGGCCTTTGGTCGTGCGGCGTGCGCACTCCCCCGGGCGCTGCTGGAATGACGGAAGTTCGGCGGGCGGCAGCGCGGATGCCGCCACGCGTATAACGGCCGATCAACGAGCGCCACTCCA